>NZ_JBEZXS010000025.1:0-136253 GCF_040638185.1 Streptomyces sp. NPDC026672 | reverse complement strand
GGTTACATTCCGAACCCGGAAGCTAAGCCTTACAGCGCCGATGGTACTGCAGGGGGGACCCTGTGGGAGAGTAGGACACCGCCGAACAAATTGTGGGAAAACCCCCGTGCCTAGGGCACGGGGGTTTTCTGCGTTTAGGGCCCACTAATTCAGGCCCAGCAATTCAGGGGCTGCCCAATGAATGACAGCCCCCGTCTCAATTACAACCGGCCCGCCGCCTTCAGAGCCAGGTACGCGTCCGCCAGCGCCGGCGCGAGACCCTCGGGCGTCGCGTCCACGACCGTGACCCTGTGCCGACGAAGCTGTTCCGCCGTTCGCTCGCGCTCGGTCTGGGACTGGGCCGCTGCCGCCGCCTCGTACACCGCGTCGACGTTGCCGCGTGCGGTCGCCATCCGGGCGATGTGCGGATCGGCCACGGAGGCGAGGAGAACCGTATGGCGCTTGGTGAGTTGGGCGAGCACGGGAAGCAGGCCCTCCTCGATCGGCGCGGCGTCGAGAGTCGTCAACAGGACGACCAGGGAGCGACGAGGCGCCGTACGCACCACGGTGGCCGTCAGGCCGCGGGCGTCCGTCTCGACCAGCTCGGGATCCAGCGTGGCCATCGCGTTGACGAGCGCCGGCAGGACGTCCCGTGCGGCACGGCCCTGGACCAGGGCGCGTACCCGCCGGTCGTAGGCCAGGAGGTCCACACGGTCCCCTGCGCGGGACGCGAGGGTCGCGAGGAGCAGGGCCGCGTCCATGGAGGCGTCCAGGCGGGGTGCGTCGCCGACGCGGCCGGCCGACGTGCGGCCGGTGTCCAGGACCACGAGGATGTGCCGGTCTCGCTCCGGGCGCCAGGTGCGCACCGCCACGGCGGTCTGGCGGGCGGTGGCTCGCCAGTCGATGGAACGCGTGTCGTCGCCCGGAACGTATTCGCGCAGGCTGTCGAACTCGGTGCCCTCGCCTCGGGTCAGCACACTGGTGCGGCCGTCGAGTTCACGCAGACGAGCGAGTTTCGACGGGAGATGCTTGCGGCTGGTGAACGGGGGCAGAACCCGTACTGACCAGGGCACTTTGTGGGTGCCCTGGCGGCTGAAGAGACCGAGGGGACCGTAGGAACGGACGGTGACGCGGTCGGCCTGGCGGTCGCCCCGGCGGGTGGGGCGGAGGCGGGTCGTCACACGGCGGCGTTCGCCCGGCGGCACGGTGAGGCGGTGTCGGGAGGCCGAGATCTCCGTGCCGGGCTGCCAGCTGCTGGGCGGCCAGGCGTCACGGAGTGCGGCACGGAGGAGACGGCGGGACGGGTTGGTGACGGTGAGGGTGATGTCGGCGGTGTCGCCGAGGCGCACGGAGGTGTCTCCGGAGCGGGCCAGGACCAGGCGTCGCACGGGTGCCGCGAGTGCGAAGTCGCAGGCACAGGCCACGGCCAGCGGGACGTTGACCGCGAGGATGCCGGTCCAGCCGGGCTCCCAGATACCGACGGGGATCGAGCCGAGGGCCGCGAGGAGGGCGGCGCGTCCGGTGAGGGCCATCAGCGAGGGACCGGGACGTGGGCGAGGATCGCGTTGATGACGGAGTCCGCCGTCACGCCCTCCATCTCGGCCTCGGGGCGCAGCTGCACGCGGTGGCGGAGCGTAGGCAGGGCGAGAGCCTTCACGTCGTCCGGGATCACGTAGTCGCGGCCGGTCAGCCAGGCCCAGGCGCGTGCGGTGGCCAGGAGGGCGGTGGCGCCGCGCGGGGAGACGCCCAGGGTGAGGGAGGGCGACTCGCGGGTGGCGCGGCAGATGTCGACGACGTACGCGGTGATCTCCGGTGAGACGGCCGTCTTGGCGACCGCGGCACGGGCCGCTTCGAGATCGGCGGCGCCCGCGGCGGGTCGGATGCCCGCGGCACGCAGGTCGCGCGGGTTGAAGCCCTCGGCGTGGCGGGTGAGGACGTCGATCTCGTCCTCCCGGGAGGGCAGGGGGATCGTCAGCTTGAGGAGGAAGCGGTCGAGCTGGGCTTCGGGCAGGGGATAGGTGCCCTCGTACTCGACCGGGTTCTGGGTGGCGGCGACGAGGAACGGCTCGGGGAGGGGACGAGGCGTTCCGTCGACGGTGACCTGGCGTTCCTCCATCGCTTCGAGGAGGGAGGACTGGGTCTTCGGCGGGGTGCGGTTGATCTCGTCGGCGAGGAGCAGGTTGGTGAACACCGGGCCGGGCTGGAAGGAGAACTCGGCGCTGCGGGTGTCGTAGACGAGGGAGCCCGTCACGTCGCCCGGCATGAGGTCCGGGGTGAACTGGACACGCTTGGTGTCCAGTTCGAGCGCGGACGCGAGGGCGCGGACGAGCAGGGTCTTCGCGACGCCGGGGACGCCCTCCAGGAGGACGTGTCCGCGGCACAGGAGGGCGACGACGAGGCCGGTCACGGCGGGGTCCTGGCCGACCACGGCTTTGGCGATCTCGGCGCGCAGGGCCTCCAGGGAGGCGCGGGCGTTGCCCGGGTCCCCGGCGTTCCCGGCGTTGTCAGTGGTCGGGTCCATCATGGACGGCGTACCTCTCTTTCGAGGGCGTCGAGTTGATCGGTGAGTGCGACGAGGGCCGCGTCGTCGCCGGGCGGCGGTCCGAAGAGGAGGGGGTGCAGGGTCTGTCCGTCGCGGTCGAGATGGGCGGACAGGGCGGGGAGCAGGGCCTCGGGCGCGTGTGCCTGGGAGACGGGGACGCCCACGAGTGGGGCGAGGCGGGTGCGGGTGGTGGAGCGCAGGGCGGCGGCCGCGCGGTCGCGGGCGTTGGTCTTGCGGTAGAGGCGGGCGCGGCCCTCGGTGGTTTCCGAGGCGCGGATCGCGACGGGGAGTCGTTCGGGCACGAGCGGGCCCAGGCGGCGTGCTCGCCAGAGGGCGGCGACGGCCGCCGCGACGAAGAGCTGAAGGGTGCCCCACAGCCAGCCGGAGGGGATCAGGTCGAACAAGCCCTTCTGGCCGCCGTCGTCGGGGACGGAGGTGTCGGAGAGCGAGGGGAGGTACCAGACCAGATGAGGACGCGAGCCGAGGAGCTGGAGGGCGAGCGAGGCGTTGCCCTGCTCGTCGAGGCGATTGTTGCGGAGGATGTCGGGGGAGCCGAGGACGACGGTGTCACCGCGCCCGGATGCGGCGGGGACGCGTACGAGGGTGGCCAGGCGCTCGCTCGGGTAGCAGGTGTCCGCGTCCAGGCTGCTGGCGGTGTAGCGGATGCCGCCGGTGTCGGCGCGGCCGGCGCGTCGGGCCGCGGGCAGGTCGCAGGCGGGGGAGAGCGTGGAGCTGTAGCTGGTGGCGGGGTCGGCGGTGACGCCGGGGGCGAGCCGTTCGACGGACCAGCTGCCGGGGGCGACGAGGACGGTGCGCCCGCCGGACCTGGCGGTCGCGGCGTGCAGTTCGGACTGCTGGCCGTGCGTCAGCAGGTCGGGGACGGCCACCAGGACGGTGGTGTCGGGGCCGGCGGCGGCCCGGACCTCGGCCAGGGTGGTGACCACGCGTGTGGACACGCCGCGTTCGTCGAGGAGTTCGGCGACGGCGCGGCTGCCCCAGGGGTCGACGGAGCGCGGGTCCAGCGATCCGTGCCGGGAGTCGGAGCGGACGACGGCGATGACGACGGCCCCCACCAGCAGGATCACGAGAGCGAGCAGAAGGCCCCGCGCGCGGGTCCACACCTGGCGGACGGTGGGCGAGACCGAGGTGGAGGGGAGGGCGGTCCCGATGCTCATCCGGCGGCCCCCTGGCGTGTGTGGTCCGTCGTGCTGTGGCTGCTGGTGGTGGTGAGGACGGGCTTGGCGCGTTCGAGGTCGCGGTCGAGCTCGGCCATGCGGTGGTACGACTCCTCGCTGGCCCCGCGTCCGCCGTACGTGACGTCGTCGAACTCCCGGGCGGCGTCGCGCAGTCGGTCCGTGTGCGAGGGCAGGGTGCGGCCGGCCTCGGCGGCGGCCTCGTCGGCGGTGCGGCCGGGGCGGACGTCGAGCAGGGCGCGCTCCTCCAGGGCGCGGACGACGGCCCGCATGCGTTCCTGGACGGCCTGGTTCCAGTGGCCCTGGGCGGCGTGCGCCTCGGCGGCCGCGCGGTGTTCGGCGGCGCTGCGGGGGCGCTCGTCGAACAGGGCCGGCATGGACACCGCCCGGCGGCGCGGGCTGCCCAGGCGCCACCACAGGGCGGCGACGACGGCGACGACCGCCAGCACCACGACGACCAGGCCGATCGTTCCTCCGGGGGTCGCGGACGCGGCGGCGCTGAGCATCCGGTCGAGCCAGTCCCAGAAGGCGTTCAGGGCGCGCTGGACCAGGCTGGGATCGTTCTCGTGGTACATCCGCTTGGACAGCTCGCGCCGTGCCGCCTCCCGCGCGGGGTCGCGCGGGACGGTGACCGGCGGTTCGTCCCCGGAGCGCGCCAGGGACAGTACGGCCGAGTCGCCCGCGCGCAGCAGGCCGCGCACCGCCGGGCCGAGGGCGCCCGGCAGGGCCGGCGCCGTGGTGAGGACTCCCCCCGCCGGGCTCACTGCATCAGCTCCCCGGGGTGGGGCCGGTGCCGTAGCCCTGGACGCCGGCAGCGCGGGCCAGTTCGAGGTCGAGGGCCTCGCGGCGGATGCGCTGGTCGATGTAGAGGAGCACACCGACGCCCGCGGTGATCGGGAAGGTGATCGTGGAGCCGATCACCGAGCCGATGCCGCTGATGATGAGGAACGTCCAGCCGACGTTGCCGGTCCCGCTGAGGAACCCGGCGAAGCCGTCGCCGCTGAGCGCGGTCGCGAGCACGGCGAACGGAAGGACGACGATCGACGCGACGATGTTCGCGATCAGTCCGGCGAGCAGCTGGATGCCGAAGACGCGCCACCAGGAGCCGCGGACGAGCTTGGTGGAGCGGCTCATGGACTTGAGGACGCTCTGCCGTTCCAGCATCAGCGCGGGCGAGGCCAGCGAGAAGCGGACCATCAGCCAGATGACGACGACGAGGGCGGCCAGGATGCCGACGACGGCGAGTCCCGCGATGGCCGCGCCGGGACCGCCCGCGACTGCCACGACGATCGCGGGCAGCGCGCCGACCAGCAGGATGCCGGCCGCGATGAGCGGCAGCAGCAGGATCAGACCGAACAGCTTGAGGACCTGGGGACGGGACTCGCGCCACGCCTCGCCTATGGTGACCGGCCTGCCGAGCACGGCACGGCTCGTCACGGTGGTGAGCAGGGCCGTCGCGATGATGGTGCCGATCGAGGTGATCAGGAGGACGGCGACGGAGCCGGCCATGGCCTCGCCCATGACCCGGGCGACCTCGCTGAACGAGGCGCTGGGGTCGTCCGTGACGGCGGTGGTCTCCAGGTCGTTCAGGACGAGGCCCTGGAAGAGGATGGTGACGATCTCCGTGACGACCGCGACGGTCAGCGAGACGCCCAGGACCGTGCGCCAGTAGGTGCGCATGGTGGAGACCGCGCCGTCGAGGATCTCGCCCACGCCGAGAGGGCGGAGCGGGATCACACCGGGCTTGGCCGCCGGCGGGGGCCCGCCCCAGCCGCCGCCCCAGCCCCCGTAACCGCCGGGACCGCCCGGGCCGCCGCCGTATCCACCGCCGCCGTACCCGCCGGGGCCTCCGGGGCGCTGGCCGCCCCAGCCTGGACCGGGCGGCGGGGGCGGTGGTGCCTGGCCCGGGGGCGGGGTGCCCGCGGGCGCGGACCACTGGCCGGGTGGCGGCTGCTGCTGGGACCACTGCGAGCCGGGATCGCGCGGATCCGCGCCCGGCTGTTCGGGGCCGGGACGATCGGCCGGCTCGGCGGGTCCGGACGCACCGGGGTCCTGCCCGTCGGACGGGGCGGATCCGGGCGAGGCCCAGCCCGGAGTGTCTGTCATCGAAGCTCCTTCGCAGTGCCCGTCCGCGGTCGCGGCGGCAGGTTGGCAGCCATCGTGTCATGGGGTGGTGACCAGGGGACCGGCCGCGGTGTGCGCTGCACACCTTCAATTGTCCGACGGATAGGGGGCAGACTGACCGCATGGCTGATCAGCACGCGCGACCCGGCGAGGACATACGGCCCACCGAGACACCCGCGATCCGCTGGGAGGAACCGCCCGAGGGCCCCGTCGTGGTCCTCCTCGACCAGACCAGACTGCCGGCCGAGGAAGTCGAGCTGGTGTGCACGGACGCGTCGGCGCTGGTCGAGGCGATCCGGTCGCTCGCCGTGCGCGGGGCTCCGCTGCTGGGCATCGCGGGGGCGTACGGCGTCGCGCTCGCCGCGGCCCGGGGCTTCGACGTGGACGAGGCTGCGAAGGCGCTCCGGACCGCGCGGCCCACGGCGGTGAACCTCTCCCTCGGCGTGCGCACGGCGGAGGCGGCGTACCGGGCCGCGTTCAGCGGGGGCGCACGGCCCGAGGAGGCGGCCGCGGCGGCGCTGGAGGCCGCGCGGACGCTGCACCGGGAGGACGCCGAGGCCAGCGCCCGCATGGCCGAGCACGGGCTCGCCCTGCTCGACGAGCTGCTGCCCGGCGGAGGACACCGCATCCTCACCCACTGCAACACCGGGGCGCTGGTGTCCGGCGGGGAGGGCACGGCGTTCGCGGTGGCGCTCAGGGCGCACCGGGTCGGGCGGCTGCGGCGGCTGTGGGTCGACGAGACGCGTCCGCTGCTGCAGGGCGCCCGGCTGACGGCGTACGAGGCGGCGCGCAGCGGCATGTCGTACACGCTGCTCACCGACAACGCGGCGGGGTCGTTGTTCGCGGCCGGTGAGGTGGACGCCGTACTGGTCGGGGCGGACCGCATCGCGGCCGACGGCTCGGTGGCGAACAAGGTGGGGAGCTATCCGCTCGCCGTGCTCGCGCGCTACCACCATGTGCCGTTCGTCGTGGTGGCGCCGATGACGACGGTGGACATGGACAGCCCGGACGGGGCGTCGATCGAGGTCGAGCAGCGTCCCGGGTTCGAGGTGACCGAGATCGCCGCGCCGCAGGGGCCCGTCACGGGAGCCGGGGGCGGCCTTCCGGTGGCGCCGCTGGGGACACAGGCGTACAACCCGGCGTTCGACGTGACCCCGCCCGAGCTGGTGACGGCGATCGTCACCGAGCAGGGTGTGGTGTCCCCGGTGACGGCGGAGGGTCTGGCGGAATTGCACTCCCGCGCGGGGCGGACGACCGCCGGCTGAGGCCGCGATTCCGGCCCCGGACGGAGGGTTTCCCGGAACCCGTTCCGGGCCGGAGGCGGACGCGGGCAGACAGTGACCGGCCAGTACGACTATCGTCACAGGCCGGTGAGCCTGCTCACCTGGGCCTCCTTCACCGTTACGAGAATGGGATGATGTCGTTTATGAAGGGACGAGTCCTTGTCGTCGACGACGACACCGCACTGGCCGAGATGCTCGGCATCGTGCTGCGTGGTGAAGGTTTCGAGCCGTCTTTCGTAGCCGACGGCGACAAGGCGCTGGCCGCTTTCCGGGAGGCCAAGCCCGATCTGGTGCTGCTCGACCTGATGCTGCCCGGCCGGGACGGCATCGAGGTGTGCCGGCTGATCCGCGCCGAGTCCGGTGTGCCGATCGTGATGCTCACGGCCAAGAGCGACACCGTCGACGTCGTCGTGGGCCTCGAATCGGGCGCCGACGACTACATCGTGAAGCCGTTCAAGCCGAAGGAGCTGGTCGCCCGCATCCGCGCGCGCCTGCGCAGGTCGGAGGAGCCCGCGCCGGAGCAGCTCGCCATCGGTGACCTCGTCATCGACGTGGCCGGCCACTCCGTGAAGCGGGACGGCCAGTCCATCGCGCTGACGCCGCTGGAGTTCGACCTGCTGGTCGCGCTGGCCCGCAAGCCCTGGCAGGTGTTCACCCGCGAGGTGCTCCTGGAACAGGTCTGGGGCTACCGGCACGCCGCCGACACCCGCCTGGTGAACGTGCACGTGCAGCGGCTGCGGTCCAAGGTCGAGAAGGACCCGGAGCGGCCGGAGATCGTGGTGACCGTCCGGGGTGTCGGTTACAAGGCCGGACCGAGCTGACGTGTCCGAGGACAGTGCCGCTTCGTCTTCCGGCCCGTCCGGGGCCCGGCCGGGGCGGTCTGTCGGCCGGGCGGGCTCGCGCTGGGGGCGCCTCCTGGAGGGCGGGCTGCTCCAGGGCGGGGTCCAGGGCAGCCCGGTGCTCCGGCTGTTCGTGCGCTGGGTGCGCCGTCCGCTGCTGCCGGTCATGCGGCTGTGGCGGCGCAACATCCAGCTCAAGGTCGTCGTCACGACACTCCTGATGTCGCTGGGCGTCGTCCTGCTGCTCGGATTCGTCGTGATCGGACAGGTGCGCAACGGACTGCTGGACGCCAAGGTGAAGGCGTCGCAGAGCCAGGCCACCGGCGGGTTCTCGGTCGCCAAGCAGAAGGCCGACGAGGCCGCGGGCGGCACCACGGGCGACGACCTCACGACGGTCGACGGACGGCAGTCGCAGAGCGTCATCCAGTGGATGAGCGACCTCGTCGAGTCGCTCTCGAGCGGTGGCCAGGGCGCTTTCGACGTGGTGACGCTCCCGGCCGGCGACGACAGCGGCGGTGGACGCAGCCCGCGCGGCTCCGGGTACGTCGACCCGTCCACCAGCGTGCCCGCGGACCTGCGCGCGCGGATCAACGGCAGCACCACGGCCGCCCAGAGCTACACCCGGATCGTCTACAGCAACGGCAAGGACTCACAGCCCGCGCTGGTCATCGGCAAGCAGGTCAACGACCCGAACGGCGATCCCTACGAGCTGTACTACCTCTTCCCGCTCACCCAGGAGGAGAAGTCCCTCAGCCTGGTCAAGGGCACGCTCGCGACCGCCGGGCTGTTCGTCGTCGTCCTCCTCGGGGCCATCGCGTGGCTCGTGGTGCGGCAGGTCGTGACGCCCGTGCGGATGGCGGCCGGGATCGCCGAGCGGCTGTCCGCCGGCCGGCTCCAGGAGCGGATGAAGGTCACCGGCGAGGACGACATCGCGCGCCTCGGCGAGGCGTTCAACAAGATGGCGCAGAACCTCCAGCTGAAGATCCAGCAGCTGGAGGACCTGTCCCGCATGCAGCGGCGGTTCGTCTCCGACGTGTCGCACGAGCTGCGCACCCCGCTGACGACCGTGCGCATGGCCGCCGACGTCATCCACGAGGCCCGCGAGGACTTCGATCCGGTGACCGCGCGCTCCGCGGAACTGCTCGCCGACCAGCTGGACCGGTTCGAGTCGCTGCTCGCCGACCTGCTGGAGATCAGCCGCTTCGACGCGGGCGCGGCGGCCCTGGAGGCCGAGCCGATAGACCTGCGCGAGGTCGTGCGGCGCGTGGTCAGCGGGGCCGAGCCGCTCGCCGAGCGCAAGGGCACGCACATACGCGTGTTCGGCGACCAGCAGCCCGTCGTCGCCGAGGCGGACGCCCGGCGCGTGGAGCGGGTGCTGCGCAACCTGGTGGTCAACGCCGTGGAGCACGGCGAGGGCAGGGACGTCGTCGTCAAGCTCGCCGCGGCGGGCGGGGCGGTCGCCGTCGCGGTGCGGGACTACGGCGTCGGGCTCAAGCCCGGCGAGGCGACCCGGGTCTTCAGCCGGTTCTGGCGCGCCGACCCGGCCCGCGCGCGGACCACGGGCGGTACGGGCCTCGGGCTGTCCATCGCCCTGGAGGACGCCCGGCTGCACGGCGGCTGGCTGCAGGCGTGGGGCGAGCCGGGCGGAGGTTCGCAGTTCCGGCTGACGCTGCCGCGCACCGCGGACGAGACGCTGCGGGGATCACCGATACCGCTGGAGCCGAAGGACTCGCGGCGCAACCGGGGGGCCGAAGCTTCGGGGCTCCCGCGTGTGGGTGACGACAAGCGCGCCACCGTTCCGGCGCAGCCGGGCAGCGGTCAGGTGCCGTTGCCGCCGCGCGCGCCGCTCGCGCAGAGCCTGGCCTCCGTGTCGCCCGCCGCCGACCCGACCGCGCTGCCGGGCAACGGCGCGCGGGTGGTGCCCCGGCCCGCGCAGGGCGGCCGGCGCCCGGACGACGCACCGGCCGTCGACACGGCGAGGACAACCGACAAGGTGAAGGCGCACGACACGGCACGGTCCGAGGACGCGGCCCGCGCGGGTGATCCGGACCGGGATCAGGCGGCGGCCGTGCCGGCGGAGTCGCACAAGCCAGGGGAGGCATTCCGTGGGCGCTGAGCGCGAGGGGGGCGTGTGGCGTCCGCCGGTGCGCGCGGTGGCGTACGCCGTCTGCGGGATGGTCCTGCTGGCCGGGTGTGCCTCGATGCCCGACAGCGGCGACCTGCGCGACGTGGAGTCCACACCGCGCCAGGACACGCAGGTGCGGGTGTTCGCCATGCCGCCGAGCCAGGACGCGCAGGCCGCCGAGATCGTGCAGGGCTTCCTGGAGGCGCTGACCAGTGACGATCCCGACTACGGCACGGCGCGCAAGTATCTGACCCCGGCCGCCGCGCGCGCATGGCAGCCCGAGCAGTCGGCCACGGTGCTCGCCAACGGGCCGAGCACCGAGCCCGACCGCCAGTCGAACGACGGTGACACCGGCGCCGACGTCACCTACCGGCTCACCGGGTCGCGCGTCGCCCTCGTGGACAAGGAGCGGGCGTACGCGCCGGCCGAGGGGCTGTACGACAGGAGCCTGCACCTCGTGCGGAATCCCAAGAGCGGGCAGTGGCGCATCGACTCCCTGCCCCAGGGCGTCGTCATGGGCAAGTCGGACTTCCAGCGCAACTACGCGTCCGTCAACAAGTACTACTTCGCCTCGAACACCTCGGTCGGGGCGAGCGGGCAGCCGCTGACCGTCGCCGATCCCGTCTTCGTGCGCAAGCGCGTGGACCCGATGACGCAGATGGTGCGCTCGCTGCTCAACGGGCCGACGAAATGGCTGGGGCCCGTCGTCAGGTCGAGCTTCCCCACCGGTACGGCGCTCAAGCAGGGCGTCACCGCGCTCACGCCCGACGACCAGAACAGGCTGACGGTCCCGCTGAACGACGCGGCGTCCCGCGTCGGCGCGAGCAAGTGCGCCGAGATGGCGACCCAGGTGCTGCTCACGCTCCAGGGCCTGACGCCCACGGTCGACACGGTCGAACTCCAGGGCGCCGACGGCCGCGCCCTGTGCGACCTCAGCGAACAGCGGGCCGAGTCCGTCGTCTGGCAGGGCGCCGCCAACCGGCCCGACTACCTCTACTTCCTCGACGACAAGAAGCGGCTGGTACGGATCGCGGGCACCAGCACGAGCACCAGCGCCGTCCCGGTGCCGGGCGCGCTCGGCGACGGCGCCAAGCAGTTCCAGTCGGTGGCGGTCTCGCACGACGAGCACACCGCGGCCGGTGTCGCCGCCGATGGCAGGTCGCTGTACGTGGCGTCGCTGGCGGCGGGCGGTTCGCTCGGCGAGCCGCTGGTGACCAGCCACGGCCTGGCCGAGGGCGACCGGCTGACGACCCCGACCTGGGACGCGCGCGGCGACCTGTGGGTGGCCGACCGCGACCCGAAGGCCCCCCGGCTGCTCGTGCTGGAGAAGGGCACGGGCAAGCCGCTGGTCGTGCCCACGCCGCAGCTGCCAGGGCGCATCAAGGACGTGCGGGTGGCCGCCGACGGTGTGCGGATGGCGCTCGTCGTGGAGAAGGACGGCAAGCAGTCCCTGCTGATCGGGCGGATCGAGCGGGACGACAGGCCGGGCAGCGGCCCGGCGGTCTTCGAGCTGCGCTCCGCCGCGCCCGAGCTGGAGCAGATCACCGCCATGTCGTGGGCCGGGGACAGCCGGCTCGTGGTGGTCGGCCGCGAGCAGGGCGGCGTGCAGCAGATCCGGTACGTCCAGGTCGACGGCTCCACACCGGAGGGCCCGGCGCCCGCCGCGCTCACGGGGGTCAAGGCGGTCGCCGCGTCGGAGGACGAGCAGGTGCCCCTGGTCGCGTACTCGGAGGACGGGATCGTGCGGATGCCGTCCGGCGCGCAGTGGCAGAAGGTGTTCAAGGACGGGTCGGCGCCGGTCTATCCGGGCTGACGACGCGGCCGGGCGCTGACGGGCGTGCATCCGCACGGCCGAGCGGCACACCCGCACGGTCGGGCGCTGCACCGGAACGGCCCGTCGGCGCACCCGCACGGGTGAGGGCCGTTACGGCCTCTCCCACGTTGTCCACAGGCGGTTTTCCCCAGGGGTGGCCGGGTGGGCCGGGTGTTGGCACAGTGGTGGGCATGCGGGGGTGGTGGCAGGACCTCACCGACCTGGTGCTGCCGGCCGAGTGCGGAGGCTGTGGGACGCCTCGCACGGTGCTCTGTCCTGGGTGCCGTGCCGCCCTGAACGGGGCCGCGCCGAGCCGGGTGCGACCGGTGCCGGAGCCGTGCGGACTGCCGCCGGTGCACGCGGCGGCTCCCTACACGGACGAGGTGCGCGCTGTGCTCCTCGCCCACAAGGAACGCGGTGCGCTGCCCCTCGCGCGGCCCCTGGGCACGGCGCTTGCAGCAGTGGTGCGGGCGGCCCTCCACGAACGTCAGGCGGCCCGGGAGGGGATTTCGGCGGGGCGTGGCGAGCCGCCCGTGGTGCTGGTGCCCGTGCCCTCCGCCGCCTGGGCCGTCCGGTCGAGGGGACACGATCCGGTACGGCGCATGGCGCTCGCGGCGGCCGGCGAACTGCGGCGGACCGGGATGTCCGCGAGGGTGGCCGGCGTGCTGCGGCAGCGGCGAGCGGTCGCCGACCAGTCGGGGCTCGACTCCCGGCAGCGGCTGGCCAACGTCCGCGGCGCGCTGGAGGTGGTGGCGGGCGGTACGCGACTGCTCGCCGGGAGCCGGGTCGTCCTGGTCGACGACCTGATGACGACCGGTGCCTCACTGACGGAGGCGGCACGAGCGGTATGGGCCGTACGGCCTGTGTACGCGCGCGCAACTCGGGAAGGAAGGGGAGAACGGACGGCGGGGCCGAGGAAGGAGACGCACGGACGGGTACTCGGTGAACCCGGAATCACGGAAGTGAACGCGGTGGTCCGAAGCGTCCGAGCCGCAGTGATCGCGGCGCCGCCGGATTCCTTCGAAATGAATCGGAACTGACCGCGAACTTACAACGTCGCAGGTGGTGGGAGGTTCAATTCACTTGAACGGAGGTACGCGGCAGTAGAGGGTGACGACATCCGTCCGAGCGAGATATGTTCTGTTGTGAGGGAAAGCCGCAGGCCATACCCCTCATAACCGAATGCTGCGCCGCGTGTATTAAGCATTCACTCGCGGCGGCGGGGTGGAGATCTCGCCCGTGGGGGAGGAGGAGGTGGAAGTCACCGAGTCCGAGGTTCCGGCGCCGACCGGAACTTGGTGCACAAGGGAGATGCTCCGCCTGGAAGCGGAGTGACCCCGGAACGGAGTTCTGCGTGGACATCGTCGTCAAGGGCCGCAAGACCGAGGTGCCCGAGCGGTTCCGCAAGCACGTGGCCGAGAAGCTGAAGCTGGAGAAGATCCAGAAGCTCGATGGCAAGGTGATCAGCCTCGACGTCGAGGTGTCCAAGGAGCCCAACCCCCGGCAGGCCGACCGTTGCGACCGAGTGGAGATCACGCTCCGCTCCCGCGGTCCGGTGATCCGGGCGGAGGCAGCGGCGAGTGACCCGTACGCGGCACTCGACCTGGCGGCGGAGAAGCTGGACGCCCGGCTGCGCAAGCAGCACGACAAGCGCTTCTCGCGACGCGGCGCACGCCGGATCTCGGCGGCGGAGGTTCCCGACCACGTGCCGGACGCAGCGACGCTCAACGGGAACGGCCACCCCGTCCGGGAGGAAGAGACGGACGGCGTGCCCACCAAGAAGATCGGCTCGCTGGAGGTGAAGGGCGAAGGCCCGCTCGTCGTTCGCGAGAAGACCCACGTCGCTTCCCCGATGAGCCTCGATCAGGCGCTCTACGAGATGGAACTGGTCGGACACGACTTCTATCTGTTCGTCGACTCCGAGACCAAGGAACCCAGTGTCGTCTACCGGCGGCACGCGTACGACTACGGCGTCATCCACCTCAGCACCGACCCGATGGTGACCCAGGCCCAACCGCCCGCGGCAGGCGGCACGCTGGGCGGCTGAGCCGGCCGACCGGCCACAGCTGAGCCGGTGCCCCTGGAGCGCCCGTGCGCCCCCAGGGGCACCGGTGTGCGACCACTTCGCGTCCCGCATGTCACCGCAGTGCCGCCCGAGCATGGAATCATGGCCGCACCGGCCCAACCGGTGGGCCGCTGCCTTGGGTTGGCGATGGCACAGGACCACAGGCCACAGCCTTCAGGGGGAGGAACGATGGCGGACAGCTTCGGACCGATGCGGGACGCGGATGCCGACGGCGACCTCGGCGGCGTGGGCCAGGACGCGGGCACCTCGCGCAAGGAGCCGATCAGAGTCCTCGTCGTCGACGACCACGCCCTGTTCCGCCGGGGACTGGAGATCGTGCTCGCCGCCGAGGAGGACATCCAGGTCGTGGGGGAGGCCGGCGACGGCGCCGAGGCCGTCGACAAGGCCGCCGACCTGCTGCCCGACATCGTGCTGATGGACGTGCGGATGCCCAAGCGCGGAGGGATCGAGGCGTGCACCTCCATCAAGGAGGTCGCCCCCAGCGCGAAGATCATCATGCTCACGATAAGCGACGAAGAAGCCGATCTCTACGACGCGATCAAGGCGGGCGCCACCGGTTATCTCCTCAAGGAGATTTCCACGGACGAGGTGGCCACCGCGATTCGCGCGGTGGCCGACGGGCAGTCGCAGATCAGTCCGTCCATGGCGTCGAAACTCCTCACCGAGTTCAAGTCGATGATCCAGCGCACGGACGAGCGCCGGCTGGTGCCGGCGCCGCGGCTCACCGACCGTGAACTCGAAGTGCTCAAGCTCGTCGCCACCGGAATGAACAACCGGGACATCGCCAAGGAGTTGTTCATCTCCGAGAACACCGTGAAGAACCATGTGCGCAACATCCTGGAGAAGCTCCAGCTGCACTCCAGGATGGAAGCGGTGGTCTATGCGATGCGGGAGAAGATCCTCGAGATCAGGTGACGGTCAGGCCAGAAGGACGGCGAGTTCCCGGGTGAGGGGCTCGCGGAGCTCCGGCGCGTCCACGCGTTCCACGCGGACGTCCGTGCAGTCCACCCAGCTCGCCGCCTCGACCAGTGCCTGCGCCACCGCCGGGACCGCCTTCGCGCCGTCCAGGGTGACCTGCCGGGCCACCAGCGTGCGGCCCTCGCGCCCGGGGTCGACGCGGCCGACCAGACGGCCGCCGGCCAGCACCGGCATCGCGAAGTAGCCGTACACCCGCTTCGGCCTGGGGACGTACGCCTCCAGACGGTGGGTGAAGCCGAAGATCCGCTCCGTGCGGGCCCGTTCCCAGATCAGGGAGTCGAACGGCGACAGCAGTGTGGTGCGGTGGCGGCCGCGCGGCACGGTCGCCAGGGCCTCGGGATCGGCCCAGGCCGGCTTGGACCAGCCCTCCACCGTGACCGGGACCAGACCCGAGTCCGCGATCACCGCGTCGACCTGCTCGCCCTTGAGGCGGTGGTAGTCGGCGATGTCCGCGCGTGTGCCCACCCCGAGGGACTGGCCCGCGAGCCTCACCAGGCGGCGCAGGCACTCGGCGTCGTCCAGGTCGTCGTGCAGCAGCGCGTCCGGGATCGCGCGTTCGGCCAGGTCGTACACCCGCTTCCAGCCGCGGCGCTCCACGCACACCACCTCGCCGTACATCAGCGCGCGCTCGACGGCGACCTTCGAGCCGGACCAGTCCCACCACTCGCTGGTGCGCTTGGCGCCGCCCAGTTCGGTGGCCGTGAGCGGGCCCTCGGCCCTGAGCTGCTTGACGACCTGGTCGTACGTGCCGTCGGGGAGCTCGTGGTGCCAGTGCGGTCGGGCGCGGTAGGCGCGGCGGCGGAACGCGAAGTGGGGCCACTCCTCGACGGGGAGGATGCACGCGGCGTGCGACCAGTACTCGAAGGAGTGCGGTTCGCCGTCTGACGTGGTGTTCCAGTAGGCGTCCTCCACCGTCCTGCGGCCGACCGCGCCCAGGCGCGCGTAGGGGATCAACTCGTGGGAGCGGGCGAGGACGGAGATGGTGTCGAGCTGGACCGCGCCGAGGTGGCGCAGGACACCACGGACGCCTGCGCGGCGGTCGGGGGAGCCGAGGAAGCCCTGTGCCCGCAGGGCGATGCGGCGGGCCTCGTCCGCGGAGAGGGCTGCGGTGGGGCGCGGGGTCGTCATGACTGAGCACGATAGGCGCCCGCACTGACAACGCGGCGCGACCTGGGGATTCTCGGCCACCGGTCCGCGGTCGGAGCGGGTCAGTGCCCCGGCTCGCGGGCCGGCAGATACGGCGCGGCCGAGGGCAGGCCCAGGTCCGAGGGAAGCAGGGAGCCGATCCAGCAGTCCCGGCGCACCCCCTTGTTGTTCACCGCGGAGCGCAGGGTGCCCTCGATGGTGAAGCCCGCGCGTTCGGCCACCGCGCGGGAGGGGCGGTTGCCGACCTCCGCGCGCCACTCCAGGCGGTCGATGGAGAGCTGGGTGAAGGCCCAGCGGGCGGAGGCGAGGGTGGCCTCGGTGACGTAGCCGTTGCCGCGGTGCTCCTTGGTGGCCCAGAAACCGACTTCGCCCACCCCGAGGGCGCGCATGGTGACGGCGAGCATGCCGACCAGGTCGCCGCCGGGCAGGAAGAGGCCGAAGGTGAACATCGAATTGTTCGTCCAGCCGTCGGGCACGACCTGCTCGGTGAAGCTCTCGGCGTGCTCGCGCAGGTAGGGCGAGGGGAACTGGGAGATCCAGCGCTGGAGGTCGGGGTCCTGCGCGGCGGCGTGCACGGCGTCCGCGTCCTGCGGGCCGGGACTGCGCAGGAGCAGCCGCCGGGTGGTCAGTGTGACGGGTTCCATCGGCCGATTCTGCTCGGGCACCGGCACGGACGCCATCCTTTTGCGGGGCGTGCCTCGCGGTCCGGTCCGCGCGGGCCTTTCCGCGCGCTGTGTGAGCGCGTGATCACATTTCGCGTAATTCCGCACGGCGCCGCGGCACCATCCGCGCTTCCCGGACGTTGTCCTCTGTGAAGCCCCGGAGAATGGGTGGAGCGGCGGTGAAATCGGCGGTCCGAAGTCGCCGGACCGCCGGGCCTCCCGGCACGGCCGGGTCCTCGCATACGATGGCCGTTGCTCAGTACGTCAAATGGAAACCGACCGTCCCAGGCCCGACCGGCAAGGAGACCAGCCCCCGTGTCCGTCCTCTCGAAGATCATGCGTGCAGGCGAAGGCAAAATCCTGCGCAAGCTGCACCGCATCGCGGACCAGGTCAACTCCATCGAAGAGGATTTCGTCGACCTCTCCGACGCCGAGCTGCGGGCCCTCACCGATGAGTACAAGCAGCGGTACGCCGACGGCGAGAGCCTCGACGACCTGCTCCCCGAGGCGTTCGCCACCGTGCGCGAGGCCGCCAAGCGCGTCCTCGGCCAGCGGCACTACGACGTGCAGATGATGGGCGGCGCGGCCCTCCACCTGGGGTACGTGGCCGAGATGAAGACCGGTGAGGGCAAGACGCTCGTCGGCACGCTGCCCGCGTATCTCAACGCCCTCTCCGGCGACGGCGTGCACCTCATCACGGTCAACGACTACCTGGCCGAGCGCGACTCCGAGATGATGGGCCGCGTCCACAAGTTCCTGGGCCTGACCGTCGGCTGCATCCTCGCCAACATGACGCCGGCCCAGCGCCGCGAGCAGTACGAGTGCGACATCACGTACGGCACGAACAACGAGTTCGGCTTCGACTACCTGCGCGACAACATGGCGTGGGCCAAGGACGAACTCGTCCAGCGCGGCCACAACTTCGCCATCGTCGACGAGGTCGACTCCATCCTGGTCGACGAGGCCCGTACGCCGCTGATCATCTCCGGTCCCGCCGACCAGGCCACCAAGTGGTACGGCGACTTCGCCAAGCTGGTCACGCGCCTCAAGCGAGGTGAGGCGGGCAACCCGCTCAAGTCCCTCGAGGAGACCGGCGACTACGACGTCGACGAGAAGAAGCGCACGGTCGCCATCCACGAGAACGGCGTCTCCAAGGTCGAGGACTGGCTGGGCATCGACAACCTCTACGAGTCGGTGAACACCCCTCTCGTGGGTTATCTGAACAACGCCATCAAGGCCAAGGAACTGTTCAAGAAGGACAAGGACTACGTCGTCATCGACGGCGAGGTCATGATCGTCGACGAGCACACCGGCCGTATCCTCGCCGGCCGCCGCTACAACGAGGGCATGCACCAGGCGATCGAGGCGAAGGAAGGGGTGGACATCAAGGACGAGAACCAGACGCTCGCCACGATCACGCTCCAGAACTTCTTCCGCCTCTACACGAAGCTCTCCGGCATGACCGGTACGGCGATGACCGAGGCCGCCGAGTTCCACCAGATCTACAAGCTCGGCGTCGTCCCGATCCCGACCAACAAGCCGATGATCCGCAAGGACCAGTCGGACCTGATCTACCGCACCGAGGTCGCCAAGTTCGAGGCGGTCGTCGACGACATCGCCGAGAAGCACGAGAAGGGCCAGCCGATCCTGGTCGGCACCACCTCGGTCGAGAAGTCCGAGTACCTCTCGCAGCAGCTCAGCAAGCGCGGCATCCAGCACGAGGTGCTGAACGCCAAGCAGCACGAGCGTGAGGCGTCGATCGTCGCCCAGGCCGGCCGCAAGGGCGCGGTCACGGTCGCGACGAACATGGCCGGCCGTGGTACGGACATCAAGCTCGGCGGCAACCCTGAGGACCTCGCGGAGGCGGAGCTGCGGCAGCGCGGCCTCGACCCCGAGGAGCACATCGAGGAGTGGGCCGCCGCGCTGCCCGCCGCCCTGGAGCGGGCCGAGCAGGCCGTCAAGGCGGAGAAGGACGAGGTCGAGGAGAACGGCGGCCTCTACGTCCT
This sequence comes from Streptomyces sp. NPDC026672, assembly GCF_040638185.1. Lineage (NCBI taxonomy): Bacteria > Bacillati > Actinomycetota > Actinomycetes > Kitasatosporales > Streptomycetaceae > Streptomyces > Streptomyces sp. NPDC026672. The sequence continues at coordinate 117,477 of NZ_JBEZXS010000025.1, read as the reverse complement.
GGGCACCGAGCGGCACGAGTCGCGGCGTATCGACAACCAGCTGCGCGGTCGTTCCGGCCGTCAGGGCGACCCGGGAGAGTCCCGCTTCTACCTGTCGCTGGGCGACGACCTGATGCGGCTGTTCAAGGCCCAGATGGTCGAGCGCGTGATGTCCATGGCGAACGTGCCGGACGACGTGCCGATCGAGAACAAGATGGTCACCCGCGCGATCGCGTCCGCGCAGTCGCAGGTCGAGCAGCAGAACTTCGAGACCCGCAAGAACGTCCTGAAGTACGACGAGGTGCTCAACCGCCAGCGCGAGGTCATCTACGGCGAGCGGCGCCGGGTCCTGGAGGGCGAGGACCTCCAGGAGCAGGTGCAGCACTTCATGAACGACACGATCGACGCGTACGTGGGCGCGGAGACCGCCGAGGGCTTCGCCGAGGACTGGGACCTGGACCGGCTGTGGGGCGCGTTCAAGCAGCTCTACCCGGTGAAGGTCGACATCGACGAGCTGGAGGAGGCGGCCGGCGACCGGGCCGGTCTGACCGCCGAGTTCATCGCCGAGTCCATCAAGGACGACATCCAGGAGCAGTACGAGGAGCGTGAGACGCAGCTCGGCTCCGAGATCATGCGTGAGCTGGAGCGCCGGGTCGTGCTGTCGGTCCTCGACCGCAAGTGGCGCGAGCACCTCTACGAGATGGACTACCTCCAGGAGGGCATCGGCCTGCGCGCGATGGCGCAGAAGGACCCGCTGGTCGAGTACCAGCGCGAGGGCTTCGACATGTTCACCGCCATGATGGACGGCATCAAGGAGGAGTCCGTCGGCTATCTGTTCAACCTGGAGGTCCAGGTCGAGCAGCAGGTCGAGGAGGTCCCGGTCGAGGACGCCCAGCCGGTGGCGGAGGGCGTCCAGGACGCGGTGCCGGCCCAGGCGGGCTCGCGTCCGGAGATCCGCGCCAAGGGGCTGGACGCTCCGCAGCGACGGGGCCTGCACTTCTCCGCCGCGACCGTGGATGGCGAGGGCGGCATCGTCGAGGGCGACTTCACCTACGACGACGAGGAGCCGGTGCGCTCCGAGGCGGACGGCCTCACGCGCGCGGAGCGCCGCAAGCAGGCGAAGGGCGGCCGTCGCCGTCGCAAGTGACGTCGACCGGACGCCCAGGGCGTCCTGATCGGTCCGGCGGGGCCGGGTCCACCTCGGAGGAGGGGACCCGGCCCCGCCGGCGTTCGGGCTTCCGTCCGGTCAGCGGTCCTCCCGGGGCTCGCGCGGGCCGCCGACCTCCACGGCCGTGCAGCGCCAGCGCAGGTCGGGGCCCTGTTCCAGCCGGAAGGCCAGGGCGCGCAGGCGGTCGCCCGCGGCGATGCGGGCGAAGACCTCGATGGCGCCCGCGCGCGGGACGTAGTAGCCGATGTCACGGACGACGGGCCGTGCTCCCCTGGTGCGCAGGGGGCCGTCCTCGGCGAGGCGGGCGAGGTCGTCGTAGGCGCGGCCGACCGTGTGCCGGAGCATCCAGTGGACGGGGCGGTGACCGCTCAGGACGGCCAGCAGACGGTCCGCGAAGAGGTCGGTGGGGCGTGGGCGGGACGGTACGGCGATCGGCGCCGACGCGGCCGTCCCGAGCGGGGCCGTCGTGGTGGCTCCTCGCGGCGTCCGTGACTGCCTCGTCCCCGGGTTTCCCCTCGACGGGGTCCGTGTGGGGGCCGTGCCGGGGCGGCGGGGGTCGCGGCGGGCCGGCGGGTGGGTGCCGGGGCGGCGCTGTGCGGTTCTGGTCATGACCTTGTTCATGGGAATCCCCGTTCTGCGACCCGGATCGATACTGGGCGGTAACTTGCTGGTGGGGATCTTGTACGGCGCCGAGGGGACGTGAGCAAGGAAGCTCCGGTCCGCGTCGGGGGCTCCGGGAGTTCACTTATCAGGGTGATGCGACCGCTCGGAAACCCTGTCGGGACAGGGTGGGACCGGGTGAGGTGCGGGGCGCCGGGTTGACGTCCGAGGGGGTGTGGACGGGGGCTCGAAAGGGGACGTCCACACGTATCCTGAAGGCTCTGCCCGACCCGATCCGACGACGAAAAGAGCGGCGAGCGATGCGCGTCTACGTCCCCCTGACCCTCCCCGGTCTCGCCGAGGCGTACAAGACGGGTGAGCTGGGGGCGGGCCCCTTCACCGCCTACGCCGTCACGCCCGCCCTGCGCGAGTGGTACCTCTCGGACGACCTGGAGGAACTGGAGTACGCCGCGCTGAACCGCGCCGCGCTGGCCTCCCTGCGGCTGCTGGCCGCCGACCCCGAGGCGCCGCGCCGCCGGGTCGTGGTCGCCGTGGACGTGGCCGACGGCGCCGCGCACGCCGACCCGGACCGTGCGCTCGACCCGGCCGCGCTCGGCGAGGTGCGGGTGTCCGGAGCGGTGCGGCTGGCCAGGGCGGCGGCCGTGCACGTCGACCTGGAGGACGCGGAGGCGGACGTGGCCGCCGCGGCCGGGGCGCTGGAGGCGGCGGACGCCGGGGACGACGACGCGCAGTTCGTCGTGGACGGCGCCGAGGACCGTGAACTGCTCTGGTACGCCACGCAGGAGATCCCCGGCCTGGTGGGGCTCGCGTAACCTCGCGCCCGCGCCCGCCCGACCATGCTCTCGTGGCCCTCGTGGATCGCCCCTGGCCTGCCAGTTTCCCTGATTGTCAGAGGCGGCGGGTACGTTTTCGGGCATGGGGAAGCAGGGAAGCGCGCACATCGTCTGGGACTGGAACGGGACGCTGTTCCACGACAATGACGCGATCATCGGGGCGACGAACGCGGCGTCGGCCGAGCTGGGCCTCGAACCGATCACGCTGGAGCAGTACCGGGCGTTGTACTGCGTGCCGGTGCCCAGGTTCTACGAGCGGCTGATGGGGCGGCTGCCCACACAGGACGAGTGGGAGCTGATGGACGGCGTCTTCCACCGGTACTACACGGAGCACCGTCCGACCTGCGAGCTCACCGCGGGGGCGGCGGCGCTGCTCCACCAGTGGGGTGCGGCGGGGCACAGCCAGTCCCTGCTCAGCATGTACGGACACGACGACCTGGTCCCGCTGGTGCGCGGCCTCGGGATCGAGTCGCACTTCATACGCGTGGACGGGCGCACCGGGCCGTCCGGCGGCAGCAAGGCGGAGCACATGGCCCGTCACCTGGACGCCCTCGCGAGTGTGGAGCCGGGGCGCACGGTGGTGATCGGCGACGCGGCCGACGACGCGGTGGCGGCGCGGCACGTGGGGGCGCGGGCCGTGCTCTACACCGGGGGGTCGCACAGCCGGGAAAGCCTCGAAGCCGTCGGGGTGCCGGTGGTGGACACCCTGGAGGACGCCGTGGCGGAGGCCGCCCGCCTGGCCGCGTGAGCCCTCCGGGCAGGGCCCTCAGGAGCGGGTGCGACACACGGCGCGACACACCCGCTGAGCCGCCCGCTCAGGTCACCGGTGCCTTCGCCCGCAGCACGGTGAGGAACTCCCGCATCCACGCGGGGTGGTCCGGCCAGGCGCGGGCGGAGACGAGGGTGCCGTCCACGACCGCCTCGGTGTCCTGGAAGGTCGCCCCCGCGGCCTGCATGTCCGGCTCCAGCGCGGGGTACGCGGTGACGCGCCGGCCGCTGAGTCCGTCGATCGCCGCGGTGAGCAGCGGGCCGTGGCAGATCTGGGCGACCGGTTTGTCCGTGTCGAAGAACGACTTGAGGATCTTGCGCAGTTCGGGGTCGTTGCGCAGGTACTCGGGGGCACGGCCGCCGGGGACGACCACGGCGGCGTACTGACCGGGATCCACCTCGGAGAAGGCGAGGTCGGCGGGCCAGGTGTAGCCGGGCTTCTCGGTGTAGGTGTCGAACCCGGGCTCGAAGTCGTGGACGACGAACCGGAGCTTCTTGCGGCTCGGGGCGGCGATGTGCACCTCGTAGCCCTCTTCGCGCAGCCGCTGGTAGGGGTAGAGCACTTCGAGCGACTCGGCGGCGTCGCCGGTGACGATGAGGATCTTCGCGGTCATGGGGGACGGCTCCTCTCGGGCGTGCGTCGGCCCTCGGACGGTGTGCCCGTCACGTGCCTCCAGCGTGCCGCGCCGCCGCGGGAGTGCGCCACTTTCGGGGGAATCGCGCCACACGTCGCCCCAACCCCGCCCCGGCCTGCGGATACGTCCGACGTGGCCGGATCCGCGCTGTGCAGAACGTCAAAGTTCGACCCCCGGTTTTGTACACATACGGCTCATGACGGGCCGGGGGTGAGGAGCGATAGCCTTGTGGCGTGATCAGCGCGATACCTCGCGGGGGCGCTGCTGCCCCTGCCCCGCGCCCGGCGACCACGGACGACATCCGTGGCCGGGCGGCGGTCGCTGGTCCGCGCGGGCGGGACGGGGGCGCCGTAAGGGTCCCCGAGGCGCCGCACACATCCCGGGCGACGGCGTCGCGGAGAGCAGCGTCACACCCGTCGAGTGCGTTGACATTGGCCGAATTCCCCCCGCTCATCTCGCCTCGCGGCATAGCGTCGGAACGGACCGGACATCCCGGGCCGTGGCGTCGGGCCGCAGGGGAAGAGACCGTACTTCCTTCTACGTCACGCAACGGCGCGCGACAGGAGTCAGAGGACAATGCAGACCAAGCTGGACGAAGCAAAGGCCGAGCTGCTCGAAAGGGCCGCCCGGGTGGCTGAGAACAGCCCGGTCGGGGGGCACCTACCGACTGGGACGACGGGCGAGGGCATCGCGGGTGCCCCGGACCAGGAATCCGTGCTCGCGTTCCTCCAGCGCTACTACCTGCACACCGCCCCGGAGGACTTCGCCGACCGCGACCCGGTCGACGTGTTCGGAGCCGCGGTCTCGCACTACCGGCTCGCCGAGAGCCGGCCGCAGGGCACCGCCAACGTCAGAGTGCACACCCCGACCGTCGAGGAGAACGGGTGGACGTGCAGCCACACCGTCGTGGAGGTCGTCACCGACGACATGCCCTTCCTCGTCGACTCCGTCACCAATGAGCTGACCCGGCAGGGACGCGGCATCCACGTCGTCATCCACCCGCAGTTCGTGGTCCGGCGGGACGTCACCGGCAAGCTCATCGAGGTCCTGCCCACCCCGCCCGCCGGCGCCGACCTCGCGCACGACGCGCACGTCGAGTCGTGGATCCACGTCGAGATCGACCGTGAGACCGACCGCGCCGATCTGAAGCAGATCACCGCCGACCTGCTGCGCGTCCTGTCCGACGCCCGCGAGGCCGTCGAGGACTGGGAGAAGATGCGAGAGGCGGCCCTGCGCATCGCCGAGGGCCTGGTCGGCGAGTCCGTCCCCGGCGACCTGCCCGGGCCGGAGGTCGAGGAGGCCCGCGAGCTGCTGCGCTGGCTGGCCGCCGACCACTTCACCTTCCTGGGCTTTCGCGAGTACCAGCTGCGCGGTGACGACTCGCTGGCCGCCGTGCCCGGCACCGGACTCGGCATCCTGCGCTCCGACCCGCACCACTCCGAGGACGAGGGCCACCCGGTCAGCCCCTCCTTCGAACGGCTGCCGGCGGACGCCCGCGCCAAGGCCCGCGAGCACAAGCTCCTGGTCCTCACCAAGGCCAACAGCCGCTCCACCGTGCACCGGCCGTCCTACCTCGACTACGTCGGGGTGAAGAAGTTCGACAAGGACGGCAACGTCGTCGGGGAGCGCCGCTTTCTGGGACTGTTCTCGTCCGCCGCGTACACCGAGTCGGTCCGCCGGGTGCCCGTCATCCGGCGCAAGGTCGAGGAGGTGCTCAAGGGCGCCGGCTTCTCGTCCAACAGCCACGACGGGCGCGACCTGCTCCAGATCCTGGAGACCTACCCGCGCGACGAGCTGTTCCAGACCCCGGTCGACGAACTGCGCTCCATCGTCACCTCGGTGCTCTACCTCCAGGAGCGCCGGCGGCTGCGCCTCTACCTGCGCCAGGACGAGTACGGCCGCTACTACTCGGCCCTCGTCTACCTCCCGCGCGACCGTTACACCACCGGCGTCCGGCTGCGGATCATCGACATCCTCAAGGAGGAACTCGGCGGCACCAACGTCGACTTCACCGCCTGGAACACCGAGTCGATCCTGTCCCGGCTGCACTTCGTCGTCCGCGTCCCGCAGGGCACCGAGCTGCCCCAGCTGTCCGACGGCGACAAGGAGCGCATCGAGGCCCGTCTCGTCGAGGCCGCCCGCTCCTGGGCCGACGGCTTCGGTGAGGCGCTGAACGCCGAGTGCGGCGAGGAGCGCGCGGCCGAACTGCTGCGCTCCTACGGCGGCGCCTTCCCCGAGGGCTACAAGGCCGACCACACCCCGCGCGCGGCCGTCGCCGACCTGGTCCACCTGGAGCAGCTCAGCGAGGAGGCCGGCAACGACTTCGCGCTCAGCCTGTACGAGCCGGTGGGCGCCGCCCCCGACGAGCGCCGCTTCAAGATCTACCGCAAGGGCGCCGCGATCTCCCTGTCGGCGGTGCTGCCGGTCCTCAACCGGATCGGTGTCGAGGTGATCGACGAGCGGCCGTACGAGCTGCGCTGCGCGGACCGCACCACCAGCTGGATCTACGACTTCGGCCTGCGCATCCCCAAGTCGCTGGGCGGCGGCAACGGCGACTACCTCGGCGACGACGGCCGCGAGCGCTTCCAGGAGGCCTTCGCGGCGACCTGGACGGGCAAGGCGGAGAACGACGGCTTCAACTCCCTCGTGCTGGGCGCCGGGCTGACCTGGCGGCAGGCGACGGTGCTGCGGGCGTACGCGAAGTACCTGCGCCAGGCCGGTTCCACGTTCAGCCAGGACTACATGGAGGACACCCTCCGGACGAACGTCCACACCACCCGGCTACTCGTCTCCCTGTTCGAGGCGCGGATGTCGCCGGACCGGCAGCGCGCCGGACGCGAGATCGTCGACGCCCTCCTCGAAGAGCTGGACGCCGCGCTCGACCAGGTCGCGAGCCTCGACGAGGACCGCATCCTGCGGTCCTTCCTGACCGTCATCAAGGCGACCCTGCGCACCAACTTCTTCCAGGAGACGCGGGACGGCGGCCCGCACGACTACGTGTCGATGAAGTTCGACCCGCAGGCCATCCCCGACCTCCCGGCGCCGCGCCCGGCGTTCGAGATCTGGGTCTACTCCCCGCGCGTCGAGGGCGTGCACCTGCGCTTCGGCAAGGTCGCGCGCGGCGGTCTGCGCTGGTCCGACCGGCGTGAGGACTTCCGCACCGAGATCCTCGGCCTGGTCAAGGCGCAGATGGTGAAGAACACCGTCATCGTGCCCGTCGGCGCCAAGGGCGGCTTCGTCGCCAAGCAGCTGCCCGACCCGAGCGTCGACCGGGACGCGTGGCTGGCCGAGGGCGTCGCCAGCTACAAGACCTTCATCTCGGCGCTGCTCGACATCACCGACAACATGGTCGCCGGCGAGATCGTGCCGCCGCCGGACGTCGTCCGCCACGACGAGGACGACACCTATCTGGTGGTCGCCGCCGACAAGGGCACGGCGACGTTCTCCGACATCGCCAACGGGGTCGCCGAGTCGTACAACTTCTGGCTCGGGGACGCCTTCGCATCCGGCGGCTCCGCGGGGTACGACCACAAGGGCATGGGCATCACCGCGCGCGGTGCCTGGGAGTCCGTGAAGCGGCACTTCCGCGAGCTGGACGTGGACACGCAGACCGAGGAATTCACGGTCGTCGGCATCGGCGACATGTCCGGTGACGTGTTCGGCAACGGCATGCTGCTGAGCGAGCAGATCCGGCTGGTGGCCGCCTTCGACCACCGGCACATCTTCATCGACCCGAACCCGGAGGCGGCGAGCTCCTACGCCGAGCGCCGCCGGCTGTTCGAGCTGCCCCGTTCCAGCTGGGCCGACTACAACACCGACCTGCTGTCCGCGGGCGGCGGGATCTTCCCCCGCACGGCCAAGGCGATCCCGGTCAACGGGCACATCCGCGAGGCCCTCGGCATCGAGGCCGGTGTCACCAAGCTGACCCCGGCCGATCTGATGAAGGCCATCCTCAAGGCGCCGGTCGACCTGCTGTGGAACGGCGGCATCGGGACGTACGTCAAGGCGTCGACGGAGTCGAACAGCGACGTCGGCGACAAGGCCAACGACGCGATCCGCGTGGACGGCGCGGACCTCAGGGTCAAGGTCGTCGGCGAGGGCGGCAACCTGGGCCTGACACAGCTGGGCCGCATCGAGTGCGCGACCCACGGCGGTAAGATCAACACCGACGCGATCGACAACAGCGCCGGTGTGGACACCTCCGACCACGAGGTGAACATCAAGATCCTGCTCAACGGGCTGGTCGCGGACGGCGACATGACCGTCAAGCAGCGCAACAAGCTGCTCGCCGAGATGACCGACGAGGTCGGCGCCCTGGTCCTGCGCAACAACTACGCGCAGAACACGGCCATCGCCAACGCGCTCGCCCAGTCCAAGGACATGCTCCACGCCCAGCAGCGGTTCATCCGCCACCTGGTGCGCGAGGGCCACCTCGACCGGGCGCTGGAGTTCCTGCCCACCGACCGCCAGATCCGCGAGCGGCTGAACCAGGGGCAGGGTCTGACCAGCCCCGAGACGGCCGTCCTGCTCGCCTATACCAAGATCACGGTCGCCGAGGAACTGCTTCAGACGTCGCTGCCCGACGACCCGTACCTGCGCGGCCTGCTGCACGCGTACTTCCCGACGGCGCTGCGCGAGCGGTTCACCGACGGGGTCGACAGCCACCCGCTGCGCCGTGAGATCACCACGACCGTGCTGGTCAACGACACGGTCAACACGGGCGGTACGACGTATCTGCACCGGCTGCGCGAGGAGACGGGCGCGTCGCTCGAGGAGATCGTGCGGGCGCAGACCGTGGCCCGCACCATCTTCCGCTCGGCGCCCGTGTGGGACGCCGTGGAGGCGCTGGACAACAAGGTCGAGGCCGCCGTCCTGACCCGGATCCGGCTGCACTCGCGCCGGCTCGTGGAGCGCGGCACGCGCTGGCTGCTCAACAACCGGCCGCAGCCGCTGGCGCTCGCCGAGACCGTCGACTTCTTCGCGGAGCGCGTCGAGCAGGTCTGGCAGCAGCTGCCGAAGCTGCTGCGCGGCGCGGACCTGGAGTGGTACCAGCGGATCTACGACGAGCTGTCGGCCGCCGGGGTGCCGGACGAGGTGGCCACGCGGGTGGCGGGCTTCTCCTCCGTCTTCCCGGCGCTGGACATCGTCTCGGTGGCCGACCGCATGGACCGGGGGCCGCTGGACGTCGCGGAGGTCTACTACGACCTCGCCGACCGGCTCAGCATCACCCAGCTCATGGACCGCATCATCGAGCTGCCGCGCGCGGACCGCTGGCAGTCCATGGCCCGCGCCTCCATCCGTGAGGACCTGTACGCGGCCCACTCGGCGCTGACCGCGGACGTCCTCGCGGTCGGCAACGGCACCTCGACTCCCGAGCAGCGCTTCAAGGCGTGGGAGGAGAAGAACACCGCGATCCTGGGCCGCGCGCGCACGACCCTGGAGGAGATCCGCAGCTCGGACGCGTTCGACCTGGCCAACCTGTCGGTGGCCATGAGGACGATGCGGACACTGCTGCGCACGCACTCGTAGGCACGCGCACGCGCTCGTAGGAACCGAGGCACGCCCGCGGGGGTGTCCCGAGCCGCACGGCCCGGGGCACCCCCGTTCGCGTTCCGGGGTTCTCCCGCGGACGGGCCGACGGGCCCGACGGGCCGACGGGCGGACGGGCGGCGCACCGGGCCGGGCCGGTCCGGAAACGAGCCACAGGGTCCGGCGTTTACGGTCAATCCGGGCATTTCGTCATAATGTGGCCGGGTGACTGCGAACGGGCCCGCGCCCCGGGCCGGCCGGCTCCTCACCCGGACCGCCGCCGCGCTCGTCCTGGCCCTTCTGGTCCTGCTGCTCCTGGTGATCGTCCGGCTGCCCTGGGTCGGCGACCTCGGTATGCACGCGGCGACGATCGAACGCCTGCGCCACAGCCTGCTGCACCCGGGCAACCCGCTGGTCGACGCGGACACCCCGAGCCCGTACTACTCGCCGTGGACGCTCGTGCTGGGCTCCGTCGCCCGGGTCGGCGGGCTGCCCGTGTTCGCCGTGCTCCGGGTCGGCGCGCTAGTCGGTCTCGCGCTGTTCGTGACGGGCGTGTGGCGGTACGTCCGGACGCTCGCCCGGCATCCGGCCGCGCCCGCCGTGGCGGTGCTGTGCCTGCTCTTCCTGTGGGGGCCGGTGCCGTTCGAGTGGAGCGGCTTTGTCGGGCTCGGCTCCCTCGCGCTGACGGTGGCGTATCCGAGCCTGTTCGCCCTCGGCCTCTCCTTCCACCTCTGGGCGTGGCTGTCGGACGCGCTGCGGGACGGGTCCGGGCGGGCGGTGTGGCTCGGGCTGGGCACCTTGTGGGGGGTGATCCTGCTCGTCCACCAGTTCACCGGGGTCGTGGCCTCGGCGGGCGCGCTCGCGACGGTGCTCGCCGCCCGGCCGGGGCGGTCGGTGGTGCTGCGGCTGGGTGCGGGGCTGCTGTGCGGGGTGGCGGTGCTGTGGGTCTGGCCGTACTACGACTTTTTCCACCTTTTCTCCGTCGGAGCGGAACTCCAGGCCATCCACCGGCCGTTGTACGAGCGACCGGCCGGGCACTTCGGACTGGCGGTGCTCGGAGTGGCGGCGCTGGCCGCGCGGTGGCGGCGGGACGGACGGGACCCGCTGGTGCTGTTCTTCGCCCTCGGGGCGGTGGTGTTCGTGGCGGGCGGGGTCACGGGGCACTACTCCTGGGGCAGGGCGCTGCCGGCGGCGCTGATCCCGGCTCAGCTCGCGGCCGCGCTGGAGGTGTTCGCCGGCGGACGGCGGGCCGTGCGGACCGGATGGGCGTGTGTGCTGGCCGGCGCGCTGGCCGTCGGGGCGTGGGCGCAGTCGGGGACGGTGGGTTATGCGACGGGGAGGGGGGCGCTGCCGCCGGCGGTGGCGGCGAGGTATCCGGCGCCGTGGCCGGGATACGCGTGGATCACGCCCTGGGTGAGGTACGGGGACGTGGTCATGGCGCGGACGTTCCCCGCCCGGCAGATCCCGGCGTACGGGGCGTACACGGTGGCGCCGGGGTATCCCGACGTGTTCCTGCCGGACGCGGGCCGGCGGGAGGAGGCCGTGCGGCGGTATTTCGCGGCCGGGACGTCCGAGGGAGTGCGGCGGGGGATCGAGCGGGAGTACGGGGTGCGGTGGGTGGTGGACCGGGTGGGTGCGCGGAGGGGAGTGGTGCGGGGTGCGGGACTGCGGACGGTCGCGCGGGGACCGGGCGGACAGGAACTGTACCGGGTGGTGCCGTGAAGGGGTGAGGGCCCTCGGGCGGGGGTGGGTGAGGCTATTTCAGCGCGCTCGCCACGAGCTTCACCGCGCGGCGCACCTTCGGGCGGGCGACGCGGCGGGCCAGGGGCCTGATGACATGGGCCGAGACGCCTGCCGGACGCCAGCGGATCTGGAGGCGGCCGGGGCCTCGGCCCTCGGGTTCGACGGTGACGTGATGGGGCGCGGCCCCGGAGTGGTGGTCGATCCGTGTCCTGAGCGTGGGGAAGGAGAGCGGGGCCAGCAGCACACCCGAGTGGGACAGGCCCTGCTGCTCGATGCGCAGCAGCGGGTGCCGGACGCCGGCGAAGCCGTACAGCGGGACCCGCGCGGCCGCCAGGTCGAGGCGGACCTCGCCCTCGAAGACACCGGGGCCGACCGGGGTCAGCCGGAAGGGCACCGTGAGGCGCCGCCGGAAGGGCGTCAGCAGGAGGGCCGCGCGCTGGGGGCCCACGGAGAGCCGAAGGCCGGGGTCGTAGGTGCGGATCCGCAGGTCGAGGTGGGCTCCGGGGCCCGGGGCCAGGTCCGTGATCTCGTGCCGGAACAGGGCGCTGGGGAAGGGGCGGGTGTCCAACTCCAGGTCGGTGACGTCCAGTTCGCGGCGCGACCACGCCGACTCCGGCACCCCGGTGCCCCAGTAGGCCGTGCCGTCCGCCGGGTCCGTCGTCACCCGGTGGGGGGCCACCCCGTGGCCGAGGCCGCGCGCCGCCGACCGGGCCTCGGACAGGCGGTGGTCGCGCACCAGTTGGAGGACGGCCCGCTCCGGGCGGGGCAGCCGGGCGTAGGCGCCGGGGGCGAGCGTGGCGAGATAGGGGTTCACGATCTCGGCGAAGGAGGACAGCCACCGCTCGTCGCGGTAGGGGAGGTCGCCGGCGTACATCCGGAAGTCGTGCTTGAGGAACTTGTGGTCCTTGTCCTCGCGCAGCGCCGCATGGCCGCTGCCGGCCAGGAACTCGTCGATCAGGCGCTGGACATGGACGCGGTCGCGGACGTTCGGGAGCCGGTCGCGCTGGTTGGAGATGGAGGCCGCGTCGGCGGTGGCGTACGGGGCTATGTACCAGAGGTACACCGGGTCAGGGATGATGGTGAACGCCCTGGCCAGGCAGTACGCCTGGGCGGAGAACAACTGGTCCTCGTAGTGGATGCCCTCGGGGAAGCGCAGACCGTGCCGGTCGAGGAACGCCTTGGCGTACATCTTGCTCGTCGCCAGGTGCTCGAACAGGAGCCGGGGGTCGTCCCCGATGCCGTTCAGGGTGCGGCGCTCGGCCACCAGGTGGGGCATCCACGTCGAGTGGTGGCCGGTGTCCGCGCGGACCCGCCGCACCGCGCCCATCGTGAAGTCGACGTCGCGCTCCCGATGGGCGGCGAGCAGCAGTTCGACGGCGCGCGGCGGGAGTTCGTCGTCGCTGTCCAGGAACATCAGATACGGCGTCCGGGCGGTCTCCAGGGCCCGGTTGCGGGGGGCGCTGCACCCGCCGCTGTTCTCGGGCAGCCGGAGATACCGGATGCGCTCGTCGCGGGCGGCGAGCGCGCGGGCGACGTCCGGGGTCTCGTCCGTCGAGTGGTCGTCGCTGATGACGATGTCGAGGGCGGTGTGCGTCTGGCGGCGCAGCGAGTCGACCGCGCGGGGGAGGCGGGCGACGTCGTTGTAGGTGATCACGGTCACCGTGACGTCGGGGTTCATGCCGTGGCCTCCTCGGGGGTCGGCGCCGGGGTGCGGTCCTCCAGGGGGATCACCGGGGGCAGCGACTCCTCGCCCTGGCCGAGGAACACCCGGCGTACGACACGTTCGGCGGCGTGTCCGTCGTCGTACTCGCAGAAGCGGCGCCGGAACGCGGCCCGCACCTTGGCGGCGCCCTCGTCCCGCCAGGCACCGGAGGTGAAGACCTCGGTCAGTTCCTCCTGGGTGCGGGCCACCCGGCCCGGTGGCTCGGCCATCAGGTCGAAGTAGACGCCGCGGGCCGTGGTGTACGTCTCCCAGTCGTCGGCGTAGATCACGATCGGGCGGTCGAGGTTGGCGTAGTCGAACATGATCGACGAGTAGTCCGTGACCAACGCGTCGGCGGCGAGGGCGAGTTCCTCGACGGGGTCGTAGGTCGAGACGTCGATGATCCGGCCCGTGCGGCGCAGTCCGGCCGGCGGGGAGGCCGTGCCGCCGTAGAAGTAGTGGGCGCGGACCAGGAGGACGGTGTCCTCGCCGAGGCGGTCGGCGAACGCGGCGAGATCGAGGCGGGGGGTCCAGCCGGCCTCGTAGTCGCGGTGGGTGGGGGCGTACAGGATCGCCGTGCGGCCGGGGGCGATGCCGAGGCGGTCGCGGACGGCGCGGACGTCGGCGGCGGTCGCCGAGTAGAACACGTCGTTGCGCGGATAGCCGTGGTCGAGGGAGGTGTGGCGGGAGGGGTAGGCGCGTTCCCACATGCGGGTGGAGTGGCTGTTGGCGCTGACGCTGTAGTCCCACTTGTCGACCCGGGCGAGCAGCGAGGCGAAGTTGAAGCCCTTGGCCGCGGCGGGGTGGTCCATCTGGTCCAGGCCCATGCGTTTGAGGGGGGTGCCATGATGGGTCTGGAGGTGGACGGCCCCGGGGCGTTTGACCACCGCGTTGGGGAAGTTGACGTTGTTGGTGAGGTACTTGGCCGTGGCCAGCACCTCCCAGTAGCGGCGGCTGCCGGGGACGACGTGGTCCGTGCCGGGCGGCAGGAGCGCGGCGTCGCGCCGGTTCACGACCCACACCTGGTGGATGTGCGGGGCGCGTTCGGCGAGTTCGGCGGCGATCGCGGCCGGGTTGCAGGTGACTCCGCGGTCCCAGTACGCGGAGAAGACGGCCAGGTCGGGGTCGATCGGTCGGCGCAGCGCCCGCCGGTACCGGTGCTCGCGCAGCTTGGTGCCGAGGCGGCGCTTGTGCGTGCGGACGGCCTTGCGGGCCTTTCTGCGGGCGCGGTTGGCGGCCTGGAAGGCGCGGTACCTGGTGTAGGCGCCCTCTTCGAGCAGGGCGCGCCGGACGCCTTCGAGTCCGGGCGGGCGGTGCGGGCCGTCGGGGCGCCAGCGGACCGCGGCCAGGGAGGAGCGGCGGAAGAACTCCCGGGCGACCGGGTCGGGCAGGTCCTCGCGGGCGAAGGTGCGCAGCAGGTCGCGGACCATGACGTCGTAGAGCACGGCGCGGGCGGCGGGGCGGTCCCTGGCGAGGTCCAGCAGGGTCTCGTAGCGGTCGACGAGGGCGTAGCGCTGCTCGGCGGTGACCGGCGGGAGGCTCTGCGGGCGCAGTGCGCGGTCCTCGTAGGCGACCTGGCCGAGGCAGGCGACGCGCTGGGCGAGCAGGAGGGTGGCGTGGGCGGCACCGGGCTCGTCGATGGCGCCGAGCGTTTCCCGGTGCGTGTGCCAGAACGCGGTGCGCAGGGCGCGGTTGCCGAGGAGCGGGGTGAGGCGCAGCAGGTGGGGGGCGTCGTCGAGGGTGAGGTCGGCGCGGCCCGCGCGGGCGAGGGTGCGGCCGTCCCAGGAGCGCAGGCCGGACTTCTCCCAGGTGCTGCGGACGTGGTCGAACAGCAGGACGTCCACGGTGCCGGGCAGTTCCGCGACGCGCTCGGCGACCAGGCGGACGGCGCCGGCGGGCAGGCCGTCCTTGCCGTGGACGAAGTGCAGCCAGCGCCCGGACGCCCGGGCGGCGCCCGCGGCCCGCGCCGCGGCGTCGTCCGTACCGTCGGGCAGGGGCAGCACCACGGTCCCCGGCGCGTGCCCCTCGGCCGCCTCCCGGGCCCGGTCCCCGACGGCGACGACGATCACCTCGGCGTCGGGCAGCGGCCGGGCGTCCAGGGAGTCGAGGAGTTCGGTCAACCGGCCCCGCGTGTCGGGGCCGTGGACGACGACGCTCAGCTCGGGCATCGCGGCAACTCCTTCACGTCTCCGTCGGACCTCGCCATTCAGGCCATAGTGGCACCGATCGGACGAAGGGGGCGGGTGGAGTTGGGCCGGTGGGTGGAGGTCAGGACGGCAGCGCGACCTTCTTGTCCGCCGGTTGCGGCGTGCTGCCCTTCGGCTCCCGGGTGGCCTGCGCGGGCGGCTTGGGGGCGGCCTTCGGCGCGGGCTTGGCGGCCTTGTCGCCGGTGAACGCCTCGTACTCCCTGAGGACCTCTTCGGTCGGCCCGTCCATGCGCAGTTCGCCGCGCTCCAGCCACAGGACGCGGTCGCAGGTGTCGCGGATGGACTTGTTGTTGTGGCTGACCAGGAACACCGTGCCGGCCTCCTTGCGCAGCTCCCGGATGCGCTCCTCGGACCGCTTCTGGAAGGAGCGGTCACCCGTGGCCAGCGCCTCGTCGATCAGCAGTACGTCGTGGTCCTTGGCCGCGGCGATGGAGAAGCGCAGCCGGGCCGCCATGCCGGAGGAGTAGGTGCGCATGGGCAGGGTGATGAAGTCGCCCTTCTCGTTGATGCCGGAGAAGTCGACGATCTCCTGGTAGCGCTCCTTGACCTGCTCGCGGGACATGCCCATCGCGAGGCCGCCGAGGAAGACGTTGCGCTCGCCGGTGAGGTCGTTCATCAGGGCCGCGTTGACGCCGAGCAGCGAGGGCTGGCCGTGGGTGTAGATGTGGCCGTTCTCCACCGGGAGCAGTCCGGCGACGGCCTTGAGCAGGGTGGACTTGCCGGAGCCGTTGGTGCCGATCAGGCCGATCGCCTCGCCCTTGTAGGCGATGAAGGAGACCTTCTTGACGGCGTGCACCCGGCGCACGCCGGCGGCCTTCTCGGCCTGCTTGCGGCGCAGGATCCGGTTGAGGGCCGCGGTGGCGCTGCCGCGGCCGGCGCCGGTGCCGTTGACCCGGTAGACGATGTCGACGTCGTCGGCGATGACGGTGGGGATGCGGTCGTTCGAGGTGTCAGCCACGGCCGTACGTCTCCTCAGCCTTCCAGAAGTAGATGAAGCCGCCGACGCCGGCGATCAGGGCCCAGCCCGTTGCCGCCGCCCACACGTGCGGGGGCAGCTGGCTCGCGTGGAAGCTGTCGATCAGGGCGAACCGCATCAGGTCGATGTAGACGGCGGCCGGGTTGGTCTCCAGGGCGACGGCCACGATGTGCGGCAGGTCGTCCTTGGAGGTGAGGTTGTCGATGCTCCACATGACACCGGAGACGTACATCCAGGTGCGCAGCACGAACGGCATCAGCTGGGCGATGTCCGGGGTCTTCGCGCCCATCCGCGCCATGATCATCGAGACGCCGGCGTTGAAGGTGAACTGGAGGACCAGCACCGGTACGGCCAGCACCCAGGACAGGGTGACCGGGACGCCGAAGCAGAGCAGGATGACCACCAGGGCGGCCATCGAGAACAGCAGCTGCTGGAGCTGCTGGAGCGCGAAGGAGATGGGCAGGGCGGCCCGCGGGAAGTGCAGCGCCCGGACGAGGCCGAGGTTGCCGGAGATCGCCCGGGTGCCCGCCATGATCGAGCTCTGGGTGAAGGTCCAGATGAACACGCCCGTCACCAGGAACGGGATGTAGTCCGGCACGCCGTGCTTGGTGCCGAGCAGCACGCCGAAGATGAAGTAGTAGACCGCCGCGTTGAGCAGCGGGGTCATGACCTGCCACACCTGGCCGAGCTTCGCCTGGCTGTACTGCGCGGTGAGCTTGGCGGTGGCGAACGCGCCGATGAAGTGGCGCCGTGCCCACAGCTGCCGCACGTACTCGGTGAGGGAGGGGCGGGCGCCGCTGACGGCGAGGCCGTGCCGGGCGGCCAGCGCGGTGAGGTCGTCGTCGGCCGGGACGGGTGTCGGGGGCGGTGTGTGGAGGACCTGGCTCACATCCGCTGCTTTCGCTAGGGGGGTGGGGGTGCGCGCATCCGGTCGGCGGGGAGTCCGTCTCCGGGTTTCCTTACGCTTCTCTTCACGTTTTCTTACGTCGGGACGGGACCGTATCGTCGCAACGCGAGCGTAGGACCTGTGGGCGTCGGAACGCAACCGTTTCGTCGTGGCGGATGGGCGTGGGGACGGGACCGTATCGTCGTGACGCCGGGGAGGGGGCGGTTTCGGTGTGTTCGGGCGGGGCAGGCGGGTGCGGGGACGACGTGCGGTTTCCGCGCAACGCGCCCGGCGTCAGGACGCAACCGTTTCGTCGCAACGCCCTATGCTGGACGGTATGACGAACGCCGACGAGCCCCAGCCGCGTCCGCGCCGACGCACCCCCGCCGGGGCCGCCGTCCTGCGTGAGGACGTGACCGAGGCGATCCGCGCGGCCGTCTTCGAGGAACTGGCGTCCGTCGGGTACGCGCGCATGTCGATCGAGGGCATCGCGCGCCGCGCGGGCGTCGGCAAGACCGCCGTCTACCGCCGCTGGCGCTCCAAACTGCACCTCGTCCTGGACGTCGTCTCGGCGATCGCGGTGATGGGCCTGCCCACCCCGGACACCGGCAGCCTGGAGGGCGACCTGCGGCTGCTGTACGAGGTCACGTCCCGCGCGCTGCGCCACCCCGTCGCCTCGCAGATCATCCCGGACCTCCAGGCGGAGGCGGCCCGCAACCCCGAGATCGCCGAGGCCATGCAGAAGGCCCTGCGCGACGGTCAGGAGAGCGTCGCCAGCAAGATCCTCGCGGCGGCCGAGAGCCGGGGGGAGATCCGCGCGGGCGTCGACGACGAACTCGCCCTCGACCTGATCTCCGGCCCCCTGTACTGGCGCTCGGTCGTCATCCGCGCCCCCAAGCTCCCCAAGGGCTACCTCGCGGCCCTGACCCACGCCACCGCGGAGGCCCTGAAGGCCCTGTGACGGCCGCGGACACCGTTGTGTGACGGCCTCAGCCGGCCAGCCGCCGGGCCAGTCCCAGGAGGTCGTTCACCCGCAGCACCCGACCCTGACCGGGCAACGGGACGTGCAGCGGCCCGGTCCACCGCGCGGGCACACCCCCGATGTCGCCGACGGCCGAGGCCACCGCGCCCTCGGCGCGTTCCGTGCGGGTGGGCGTACGTCGTCGTCCGTTCACCCGGCTCGGGTGGTCAGGCGTCGTAGGCGGTCCGTGAGGATCGACAGGGCTCCTCGGACGCCCGGTGCCACGCGTAGGGACAGGGCGCCGGAGTGGGTGGCGCAGGGGTGGAGCAGCAGGATGCCGTGGTGGGCGCTCGGGAGGGCGTGACGCCGGGTGGTGTCCGTGGTGGCGTGCGCCGTCGTCTCGCGGTGCGCTCCGTCGCGGAAGCGGACGCGCAGGCGCAGGTCCCAGGTGCCCGCGCCCAGGGCCTCCGGGTCGAAGGGCACCTCCACCGACCAGCGGGCGTCGTCCGGGCGGGCGATGCACTCCGTTCCCGTGGCGCCCTCCGCCTCCGCGGCGCCCTCCGCTTCCGTGGCGGCGTCCGCTCCCGTGACGGTGTTCGGCTCCGTGGGGAACGGTGTTGTGTGGTGCTGGGTCGTGCGGTTGTCCTCCCGGTGTTGCCACCAGGTCTCGAGCGTCTCGGGGACCGCCCGTGCCACCCGGCCGTACAGCTCGTGCAGGCGCAGTCGCATCACCCGCGCGCGTGGGTGGAGGCGTGCGTCCACGGTCAGGGAGAGGAGGCCGGTCGGGCGGGTCAGGAGCGGGGCGAGGGGGACCCCGGGGAGGTCGGCGGACCAGACCGGGGTGCCGTCGGGGGCGCGTGCGTACGGCGGGAGCAGGCGGGCCGGGCGGGCGGCGAGCTCCCTGAGTCGGGGCAGGTCGCGGGGTTCGGGGGACTCCAGGACGACGCGTGCGAGGAGGTGACCGGGTGTGGTGGGGTCGTGTTCCCAGTCGGGTGCCTCGTAACGTGCCAGGTGCGCCTGTGTGAGCGCCCACCACGCGCGCCGGTGGTGCGCATCGCGCGATCCCAGGTCACGCGCGTACATCCGCAGGTCGTGGTCGAGGAACTTCGCGCGAGCCGCCCGCGCCAGTTCCTTCTGTCCGGCGCCCAGCAGAATGTCGTGCGCCAGCGCGCACGCCTCCGTGCGCGCCCTCCAGTTCTCCACGCTCCCCCGGTCCAGGGAGAGCGACAGCCGCGCGGCCGAGCGGCGCACGTGCCACACGTACACCGGGTCGGGCACCAGGGCGACGCGCGGCCCGGCGGCCAGCACGCGCGCGGTGAAGACGAAGTCCTCGTAGAGGAAGCGCCCTTCGGGGAAGCGGATGCCGTGCTCACGCAGGAAGGCGGTGCGGTACAGCTTGTTCACGCAGAGCGTGTCGTGCACCAGACGGGGGCGGTCGGAGGGGCGCGCGAGGACGGTGGGCGCCGCGTAGAGCGCTGCCTGCCACGGGCGTTCGCGCCCCGAGGGCAGCTCACGGCGTACGCAGAGCCCGCCCACCACCTCGGCGCCCGCCCGCGTCGCCGCCCCGAGCAGCGCGTCCACCGCGCCCGTCGGCAGCACGTCGTCGCTGTCCAGGAACATCACGTACGGCGACGTCACCGCGGTGATCCCGGTGTTGCGCGGAGTGCCGCAGCCGCCGCTGTTGGTTTCCCGGGGCACCACCCGCACCCGGGGCTCACCGGCCGCGAGCCGCGCCAGCAGATCGGCGCTGCCGTCCGTCGAGCCGTCGTCCACCGCGACGACCTCCCGCACGGCGGGCCCCTGGGCGAGCGCCGAGCGCACCGCGTCGCCGACGTGGGCGGCGTCGTCGTGGCCGATGACGACCACGCTCACCGAGGGGGACGGGACACCAGTGGCCACGGCGGTCGCCCTCCCCTCAGGAGGCGCTGAGCGCCGGGTCGGGCCGGGAGCCGACGGCGGACCGGGGCTCGGCCACCGCGGCGGCGGGCACGGGCCGTGCGGAGCGCCACAGGCGGACGAGGGAGAGCGCGGCGGCGGTCAGGAGCAGGCCGTTGCGCAGCAGCATCAGCAGGGAGCCGGTCCAGGTGCCGTGCATGACCTCGGCGTACAGGGTCGGGTAGACGGCCGCGCTGACCGCCGTGGCCGCCAGCACCAGCGCGGCGACCGGGCGCTGGACGGTGTGCCGGGAGGTGAGGCACACGGCGGCCAGGCCGAGCAGCCACACCATGTACTGCGGGCTGATCACCCGGCTGGTGACGGTGAACAGCAGCACGCCGCACAGCGCGGCGTCGAAGGGCGTCGCCTCGCTCCAGCGCCGGGCCCGCACCCGCCACAGCAGCAGGAGCGCGAAGGCGACCGCCGTCAGCGCGAGGGAGACGTCCGCGACCGTGGAGACGTACGGGCCGGTGAACTCCATCGCGCCGTAGCGGTAGCGCACCGTCCCCGGCCAGCCGGCGTGCCGCGCCAGACCGAGGGCCGTACCGCCCAGGGACTCGATCTGCACGCCCCGGTTCCCCTGCTGCCGCAGGAACGCCAGAGGATTGTTGAACGATACGGCGAGGATCACGAACGACAGGGCTCCCGCCGCCGTCGCCCACGTCCACGCCGACCGTGTCTCCCGCCCCCGCGGCGTCCCCAGCAGCGCCAGCGCCGGCCACACCTTCACCATCGCCCCCAGCGCCGCGAACGCACCGCCCACGCGTGGGGAGCGCGACAGCGTCAGCAGGGAGACGACGGCGAGGGCGGTGACCGTCACGTCGTAGCGTGCGAGCGGCACGTGCAGCAGCAGCGGCAGGCCCGCCGTCCACAGCGCCGCCCCCAGGAGGCTGCGCCCCGGCCGGGTGCCCGCGCGCGTGAGGACGCACAGGATCAGCGCGTCGGCGGCGAGCGTGAGGGCGACGAACGCCTGGAAGTACGTCAGGCCCGGCAGCAGCCCCGGCGCCAGCAGCACCGCGCCCGCGCCCGGCGGGTACTGCCAGAGCGTGTCGTGCGCCGGGAAGGCGCCGTGGGACAGGACGCCGTACCAGTGGAAGTACAGCCGCCACACCTCGCGCGCGACCGCGCCCCCGCCCAGGCGCGGCGCGCTGTCGTGGGCCAGCAGCCACAGCATCAGGGCCCGGCCGGCCGCCCAGGCGACGGCCAGGGGCACGACGGTCACGACGGACCGGCGTGCGGTTGTCGGGGAGGGGGCGGACAGGGGCGCGGGGGAGGGCCGGCTGCGCTTCATCACAACGGAGCGTAAGCCGCCCGGATGGTGTGTTCGCGTTGATACGCCGTCAATACCCCATAAAGGTTGGCTAATCGCAAAAGATCGGGCCGTGGTGAACATCGGGCCCCTGCTCAGCCGGCCGTCGCGGCACGTCCGCCGGACCGCGGCCACCGCCGTCCCGGCGGCCGTGATGCTCCTGCTCGGGCTGTGGGGTGTCGACCGGGGCGGCATGTGGCGCGACGAGGCCGTCACCTTCCAGGTCGCGCGGCGCACGGTGCCGCAGATCTGGCGGCTGCTGCACGAGGTGGACGCCGTGCACGGCCTGTACTACCTGGTCATGCACGCCGTCCTCGCGGTCGGCCCCGGCGAGGTCGTGCTCCGGCTGCCCTCGGTGTGCGCGGCGGCCCTGACGGCGGGTCTGGTCGGCGCGCTCGGCACCCGGCTGGCGCGGCCCCGGGTGGGGCTGTGGGCCGGGCTGCTGTACGCGCTCACGCCGATGGCCGGCCACTACGCGCAGGAGGGCCGCTCCTACGCCCTGGTCGCGGCCGGGGCGGCGGGCGCGACGCTGCTGCTCGTCCGGGCCGTGGCGGAGGGCGGCGGACGGTCCTGGTGGGCCTACGGCGCCGTGCTCGGCCTCACCTGCCTGCTGCACGAACTGGCGGTCCTGCTGCTGCTCGCGCACGCGGTCACGCTCGCCCTCACGCGCGTGCCCGCGCGGGTGTGGCGGGGGTGGGCGGGGGCGGCCGGCGCGGTCGGCCTGGCGCTGCTGCCGATGGTGGCCGTCTCGCACGGGCAGTCGGCGCAGCTGGCCTGGGTGCGGTCGCCGGACTGGGGCAGCGCGGGGAACCTGCTGCGCGCGTTCGTGGGCCCGGCGCCCGGCGTCTACTGGCCCTGCCTGGCGCTGGCCGTGGCCGGCCTGACCGGGTTGATCGGGTCGGGCGGCTCGGCCGAGCCGGGCGGACCGGGTGGCCTGGGCGGCCTGGGCGGACGGGGCGTACCGGGCGGCGGGCGCGGCAGGCCGACCTGTGCCGCCGTGGCCGCGCCGCTCGCGGTGCTCCCCCCGGCGATCCTGATGCTCGTCTCCCAGGAGGCCCCGCTCTACGTCGACCGCTATGTGCTGTACGCCCTGGCGGGGGCCCCGCTCCTGGTGGCGGCCGGGGCGGACCGGGTGCTCACGGCACTGGCGCACCGTCGCCCGTCGCCGGAGCAACCACGCCCCGCCGGACGAGCCCGACGTGCCGAACACGTCGGACGAGCCGCACGACCCATGGCCCCCGGAGCCCTCGTCCTGGGCACCGTCCTAGCCGTCGGGGCCGTCTTCGTGCAGCAACTGCCCCTGCTGCGTGCCGACCGTTCCGTGGGGCACCGGCCGGACAACCTCGCCGCCGTGTCCTCCGTCGCCGCGCGGGAGCTGCGGCCGGGGGACCCCGTGCTGTTCCTGCCGTCCCACGCGCGGGCGACGGCGCTGGCGTACCCGGGGGCGTTCCACGGGACGCGGGACGTGGCGCTGGCGGCGCGGGCCCCGGCGTCCGGGACGCTGTACGGCACGGAGGTGGACCCGGAGGTGCTGCGGCGCAGGCTCGCCGGGTTGGACCGGGTGTGGGTGGTCGCGGAGCGGCACGCGGTGCTGCCGCCGGGGCCGCGCGACCCGGGGGAGCGGCTGAAGCTGGACGTCGTGAACGAGGAGTTCGCGCTGAGCGAGCAGTCGGCGCGCGACCGGGTGCTCGTACGGCTCTACGTCCGCCGCGCGCTCGTCACGGACGATCCGCTGCTTCCCGCAGGGCCGCCTCGTCCAGCGCCGTCGTGAGCACGTCGAGGCGCTCGCGCAGCTCGTTGATCTCGTCCAGGTCGAAGCCCGTGGCCGCGGCGATGCGGCGCGGCACCCGGAGCGCCCGCTCGCGCATCGCCGCGCCCTCCGCGGTCAGCCGCACCTCCACGGACCGCTCGTCGCGCGTGCTGCGCTCCCGCCGGACGAGCCCGGCCGTCTCCAGCCGCTTGACCAGCGGGGAGAGCGTGCCCGAGTCGAGGCGCAGATGCTCGCCGAGCTTCTTGACCGGCAGGTCTCCGTGCTCCCACAGCACCAGCATCACCAGGTACTGCGGGTACGTGAGCCCGAGGTCCTTGAGGATCACCCGGTACACGCCGTTGAAGGCGCGGGACGCGGCGTGCAGGGAGAAGCAGATCTGGCGGTCGAGGCGGAGCCAGTCCGTCTCCGCGGCGGGGGTCGTCGTGGCGGTCATGGCTCCAGGGTAGCTCTTGCCCATCATTGAGTTGTGCGCAATTCAGTTGTGTGCTCTACTTGTGGCCGTGAGGGCGGCCGGACGGGGAACCGCCGGAACGCCGAACGTTTGATTCCGAGAGGGATGGTCTTCCATGGACGCGCTCTACACCGCTGTCGCCACCGCCACCCACGGCCGTGACGGCCGCGCCGTCACCTCCGACGGCAAGGTCGACGTCAAGCTGGCCCTGCCGGTGGAGATGGGCGGCAACGGCGAGGGCACCAACCCCGAGCAGCTGTTCGCCGCCGGTTACGCCGCCTGTTTCGGCGGCGCCCTCGGTCTGATCGGCCGTCAGGCGAAGGTCGACGTCAGCGACGCCGCGGTGACCGCCGAGGTCGGCATCGGCCGGCAGGGCGAGGGCTTCGGCCTCAAGGTCACCCTGCGGGTGGAGCTGCCCGACGGCCTGGACGAGGAGACCGGCCGCAAGCTGGTCGAGCAGGCCCACCAGGTCTGCCCCTACTCCAACGCGACCCGCGGCAACATCGACGTGGACCTGGTCGTCGAGTAGGTCCACAGGACCGACCGCGTGGGACCGGCCGATCGAGCGGAGCGGCGCGATCGGCGGCGATGACGGGTGCCCCGGCCACGACGGCCGGGGCACCCGTGTCTCAGCCCACCGGGTGCGCCTGGCGCTCGCCGTGCCCCTGCGCGGGCAGCGGCACCCGCCGGTGGACGAGGGGATCGAGCAGCAGCGGCACGCCGATCACGGGCAGCACCCACGCCAGGACGATCAGCCGCTCACCCCAGATGTTGATGTCCGGGTGCCCCGCCTGCGTCAGGATCCCGGTGAACGCGGCCGCCACCAGGAACAGACCGAACGCCGGCCGCCGCAGCGCACCCCACGCCCCGGCCGCCAGCGCCGCGGCGAACAGCGGCGCCTGCATCTGTCTGCGCGCCCACTCCAGCCAGAAGTTGCCCTCCAGGTGCAGCAGTTCGGACCACGGACGGGCGCGGTCGGGCCGCGAGAAGTGGCCGGTCAGCAGGTCCTGAAGGCTCTCGGACTCGGACGGGTAGTGCAGCAGCCGCGCCAGCAGCACCGTCCCCAGCGCCCCGCAGCACCCCACGACCGTCACCGCGACGACGCCGCGCCCGGGAGCCCGCCCCCGCCGCCGGCGCCGTACCAGCACCGCCGTGCCCGCGGCGGCCAGGCACAGCCCGAGGAACAGCGCCTGCGAGTGCTTCACCGTGAACAGCGCGAGCAGCGCGGCACCGACCAGCACCGTGCCCGCGCGCGCCCGTCCGGTCAGGGCCAGGGCGCAGCCCCACACCGCCGCCAGCGTCAGGGCCAGCAGCAGCCCCTCGGTCATCGGGCGCATCGCGGTCGTGCCGCACGGCAGCACGTAGTACAGGGCCTGGCCGGTCAGCGCGAGCGGCACAGAGACGCCCACGGCGCGCAGCACCAGGAACACCAGGACCCCGCCCGCCGCCGCGACGACCACGCTCGCCAGCCACACGCCCCAGGTGACGCCCAGCACCGTGACGAACGGCAGCAGGAACACCGGATAACCCGGCCGCGCCTCGAAGATCCGCATGAACCGCTCGGGCATCAGCGGCACGGTGTGCCCGCCGGTCTGCCCGGCCGCGAGGCGCCGCTCCACCACGGTCCACTCGGCGTTCCGGCACCGCTCGGTCACCCGGCGGGTGGGGTCGGGGCCGTGGAAGTGCCGTACGTCGACGCCCTGGTTGCGGCGCGCGATCGACGCGTCGCCCGAGCACGCCCAGTCGATGGTGGCCGCCGCGGCCTCCCGCTTGCCCGCGCCGCCCAGACTCAGCGCGTACGACACGTAGTTCTTGGAGTCCGGGGTGTCCCGGCCGGTGACGGTGGCCAGTTGGAGCACCGCGAAGACGGCGGCGAGGAGCAGGACCCAGGTGCGCGGCCTCACGACGGGACCACCAGGTCCTGCCCGGTGGCCCGGCCGGCCGGTCCCGGCACCCGCGCGGTCCGCGCCCGCGGCATCGGTTCGCCCAGCAGCACGGTCCGTACGACCCGTTCGGCGGCCCGGCCGTCGTCGAACTCGCAGAACCGCTCCCTGAACCGCGCCCGCAGCCGGTCCGACTCCCCGTCCCGCCAGGCCCCGGAGGCGAACAGCTCCGCCAACTCCCCGTCGGAGTACGACACATGGCCGGGACCCTCGGACGTGACGTCCAGATAGGCGCCCCGGCTCGCCCGGAACGCGGCCCAGTCGTCGGCGTGCACGACGACCGGCCGGTCCAGGGCGGCGTAGTCGAACATGATCGACGAGTAGTCGGTGACCAGCGCGTCGGCGGCGAGCATCACGTCCTGCACGCGCGGCTCGTCGGTCGCGTCCACCAGCACGCCCCGCCGGTGGAGTTCGGCCAGGCCGAGGCCGCGCGCCGGACCCGCGGCGAGCGTGGGGTGCAGCCGTACGACGAGGGTGTGGCCCTCGCCCAGGGCGGCGGCGAACCGCTCCAGGTCCAGGCGCTCCACATGGCCGCCGCGCCGGTAGTCGCGGCGCGTCGGCGCGTACAGCACGACCGTGTGGTCCTCGGGGATGCCGTACCGGAAACGGAACGCGGCGCCCGAGGACGACGCGGGCTCCCCGGCCGCGTCCACGAGCACGTCGTTGCGCGGACTGCCCGTGCGCAGCGAGGCGAAGTGGCACGGGTAGGCCCGCTCCCACACCAGCTCGGAGTGGCGGTTGGCGACCAGGCTGTAGTCCCAGCGGTCGGCCCGGCGCAGCATCTGCGGCACGTCGAAACCGTGCCGGGCGCCGGGCCGGTCCAGCAGGTCGGCGCCCCGGTACGCGAGCGGGGTGCCCTGATGGGTCTGGACGTGCACGCTGCCGGGGCGCTTGACCAGCGAGCCGGGCCAGTTGACGTCGTTGACGAAGAACGTCGCCCGCGCGGTCACCTCCCGGTAGCGGGGGGTGCCGGGCAGCACGTGATCGACACCGTCCGGCAGCAGCGCCGCCTCCTCGGCGTCCCGCACGACCCACACGCCCCTGATGTGCGGGGCGAGTTCACGCGCCGCGCGGTGGATCGCCGCCGGGTCGCCGAGCAAACCGCGGTGCGAGGACGCCGAATAGACGGCGAGGTGCGGATCGAGCGGCTGGCGCGTGTGCAGCCAGGACCAGCCGTCCTTCACCCTGCCGGCCGCCGCCCCGCGGGCCCGCAGGGCCCGCCGCCCCGCCTCCCGGCCCGCCCGCGCGGCCTGCCGCCGCAGCCGGTACGCCGTGTACGAGCCGTCCAGCGCCGCCACCTCGCCGTCGACGAGGGCGCCCTCGGGCCGGTACCTGCGGAACATCTCCGCCGTGCGTGCGAAGAACTCGGCCTTGTCGGCGGGCGGCAGCCGGTCCGGCTTGGCGAGAATGTCCAGACAGTGCTCGCCCATCTTGCGGTGCAGATACGGCCGCCAGGTCCACAGCTCGGGGTGCCGGTCGACGAACGCGAAGACCCGCTCGTACTGCGCGTGGATGTCGAAGTGCCTGCGACTCGTCGTGGACAGGATGTTGCCCTGGCGGCGCTGGCGGTAGTTCAGGCAGATCCGGTCGAGGGCGGCGATGCGCCGGGCGCTCAGCAGCACCGGGAACGTCCAGGGCGTGTCCTCGTAGTAGCCCGGCGGGAAGCGGAAGCCGTTCAGCGCCACGAACCCACGGCTGTAGACCTTGTTCCACACCACCATCAACAGGTCCAGGATCCGCGGGTGTTCGGCCGCGGTGAAGGTGCCCTCGCCGGCCTCGGCCAGCACGTCCGCGAGGACGTTGCGGCGCATGCCGCCCCACCAGTAGGTGCGGGCGTAGTCGAAGACCAGCACGTCCGGGTCGCCCGACTCCTCCAGCCGGGCGGCGATCGCGCGCAGCGCGCCCGGGGTGAGGGTGTCGTCGCTGTCGAGGAAGAACAGGTAGTCGCCGGTGGCGTACGGCAGCGCGGCGTTGCGGGCGCCGCCCAGGCCGACGTTCTCCGGCAGGTGCAGCACCCGCACCCGGGGGTCGCGGGCGGCGTACTCGTCGAGGATCGCGCCGCAGCCGTCGGGCGAGCGGTCGTCCACGGCGATCACCTCGACGTCCGCGCAGGACTGCTCCAGGACGGAGTCGAGGCACTCGCGCAGATAACCCTGCACCTTGTAGCAGGGGACGATGACGCTGAAGCGGGGCACGGCGGGTCAGCTCCTCACGAGGGTCGCGGCGGGGGCGGGGACGCGCTCCGCGAGCGGGATCACGGGCGGCAGCGCCTCCGGCGGCTCGCCGAGCAGCACCCGCCGTACGACCCGCTCGGCGGCCCGGCCGTCGTCGAACTCGCAGAACCGCTCCCGGAACGCCGCCCGCAGGGCCGCCGAGGCCGGGCCCGCGTACGAGCCGTCGCGGAACACCCGCGCCAGCTCCTCGGGGGTGCGCGTCACCGGGCCCGGTGACGCGGCCATGAGGTCGAAGCAGACGCCCCGGGTCTCCCGGTAGACGTCCCAGTCGTCGGCGTACACGACGATCGGCCGGTCCAGGACGGCGTAGTCGAACATGATCGACGAGTAGTCGGTGACCAGCGCGTCCGCGGCCAGGCACACGTCCTCGGAGGAGCGGTGCCCGGTGACGTCGATGACCCGCCCGCTGCCCGCCGCGCGCCCGCGGTCGTAGAAGTAGTGGGCGCGCAGCAGCACGACGACGTCCTCGCCGGCCGCCTCGCAGAACGCCTCCAGGTCGAGGCCGCCGTCGAAGCCGGTGTGGTGGTCGCGGTGGGTGGGCGCGTACAGCACGGCCGTGCGGCCCTCGGGGACGCCCAGTTCGCGGCGGACGCGGACCACGTCGTCGGCGCTCGCCGTGCAGTAGACGTCGTTGCGCGGATAGCCGTACTCCAGCGTCTCGTGGCGGCCGGGGAAGGCGCGCTCCCAGACCTGGGTGGAGTGGCGGTTCGCGGAGAGGTTGTAGTCCCAGCGGTCGACCCGGCCCAGCAGCTTGGCGAAGCTCCCGGTCCGCGCGGCCACCACCGGGTACGTCGACTGGTCCACGCCCATCGTCTTCAGCGGGGTGCCGTGCTGGGTCTGGAGGTGCACGCTGCCGGGCCGTTTGACCACGCCCTCGGCGAAGTTGGCGTTGTTGACCAGGTAAGTGGCGCGGGCCAGCAGCTCCCAGGAGCGGCGGCTGCCGAGCACCGCGTGCTCGACGCCCTCCGGCATCGTGTGCGCCTGGTCGGCCTCGACGAGGAACACCGAGCGGATGTGCGGGGCGAGTTCGCGCGCCTTGGCGTGGATCGCGGCCGGGTTGCAGGCGTAACCCCGGCCCCAGTAGGCGCAGTACACCGCCAGCCGCGGGTCGAGCGGGCGGCGCAGCGCCCGCCGGTAGTGCAGACGGGTGCGCAACTGCCGGGTGCGCGGCAGGAGTTCCGCCACCCGTGCCGCCCCCCGGTTGGCGCCCCGCAGCGCCCGGAACGCGGTGTACGCGCCCGCCGCCAGCAGCCGGTGCTGCACGCCCAGGCTGCCGCCCGGCGGCCGGAACCCGGCCGGGCGGTGGCGCCGGTGCAGCCGGCCGGCCCGCCGGAAGAAGTCCCGGTGCCCGGAGGGCAGCCGCTCGGGCCGCGAGGCGGTCTTCAGCACGACGGCGAAGAGCTGCTCGAACAGCGCCCGCGACCGCTCGGCGGACGGCCGCGTCCGGGCCGCCCGGACCAGCACCCGCTCCACCTGGTCGAGCAGGTCGTGCTGGTGCCCGCCCGGCAGGTTCAGCCGGCTGCCCTGCCGGCGCAGCCGGTGGCGCACCAGCACCGAGCGCAGCACCGCGATCCGCGTGGCGGCCAGCGAGACCAGTCCGCCCCAGCCGACGTCCGTGAAGTGCCCCTCGGGGAAGGCGAGTTCCTGCTCGGCGACGAACGCGGCGCGGTACGCGGCACCGAACGCCGGGAGCCGTACGCCGGTGAGCCGGGGTGCCCGGTCGGGGGAGAACGCGTCCTTCGGGGCGCCCGCCAGCAGCGGGGCGGCCGGGTTGGTGGGCTCGCCCTCCCACCAGGGCAGCCGCTCGTGCTCGGCGTACAGCACGTCCACGTCGCCGGTCCGCGCCAGCCGCGCGTCCAGTTCGGCCAGCGCCCCCGGCAGCAGCAGGTCGTCGCCGTCCAGGAACAGCAGGTAGTCGCCGGTGGCCGTCCGCATCCCGGCGTTGCGCGCCCCGCTCAGACCGGCGGACGGCGGCGAGTCGACCGGGACCACCCGGCCGTCCCGCTCGGCGTGGCCGGCGGCGACCAGGGCCGCCGGGGAGTCGGCCGCGTCGCAGACGGGGATCAGCTCCAGATCGCCGAAGGACTGCGCGAGGACCGAGTCCAGCGCCTGGGAGAGCCGGCCCGCGACTCCATGGGACGGGACGATGATGCTGAAGCGGGGCATGCTGCTCTTTCTCGCGTGGTACGGGTGCGACCGGGCCTGCCCGTGGGCCGCCGTGGGGACGGCCGGGTCGGCGTGGGCCGCGAACTGCTGCCGGGCATGGGAACTCCCGTCGGGTGCAACGGCGTTCAGCGGCTCCGGGTGACGGGTGGCGGACCACAGGGGTGCGCGACCGTCGTCAGCGGGGGGCGGCCGAGCGCCGCGACGGCGGACGGCACCGGATGCCGCTCGGCGAGCGGGGTGACCGAGACCGGCCCCTGCGGCTCGCCCAGCACGACGTGCCGTACGACCCGCTCGGCGGCGCGTCCGTCGTCGTACGGGCAGAACCGCTCCCGGAACGCCGCCCGCAGTTCGGCCGAGCGGGAGCCGCACCAGTGACCCGTCGCGAAGATGTCGATCAGCTCGTCCTCGCTGCGCGCGACGGCGCCCGGCGGGCAGGCGCGCACGTCGAAGTAGGTGCCCCGGGTCTCCCGGTAGACGTCCCAGTCGTCGGCGTGCACGACGATCGGCCGGTCCAGGACGGCGTAGTCGAACATGATCGACGAGTAGTCGGTGACCAGCGCGTCCGAGGCCAGGCACAGGGACTCGACGCTCGGGTGGTCGCTGACGTCGATCACCCGGGTGCCCCGCGCGAGCGGGCCGCCGTGCCAGGGGTGGGCGCGGGCCAGCACCACGTGGCGCGGGCCGAGGCGGCGCAGCACGCGCTCCAGGTCCAGGGCCGGCCGCTGGGTGCGGCGGTGGTCGCGGTGGGTGGGGGCGTAGAGGATCGCCACCGAGCCCTCGGGGACGCCGAGCCGTTCGCGCAGCCGGGTCACGTCCGCCGACGTCGCCCGCTGGAACACGTCGTTGCGCGGGTAGCCGTACTCCAGCGTCGTGTAGCGGCCGGGGTAGACGCGCTCCCAGGTCAGCGTGGTGTGGCGGTTGGCCGACAGGACGTAGTCCCACTTGTCGACGCCGCGCAGCAGTTCGGCGAAGTCCATGCCGCGGGCCGCCGCCGGGCGCTCCTGGAGGTCCAGGCCCATGTGCTTGAGGGGGGTGCCGTGCTGGGTCTGGACGAAGACCTGGCCGGGGCGCTTGCGCAGCCGGCGGTCGAAGTTGACGTTGTTGACGAGGTACTTGGAGCGGGCCAGCGCCGTCCAGTGGGCGGCCGTGCCGGGGCGCAGCCGGCGCGGGCCGGGCGGGATCGCCCCCTGGTGCTCGGGGGCGGCGATCCACGCGGTGCGGACGTGCGGCGCGAGCGTGCGGAACGCCTCCTCCAGCGCGCCCGGGTTGCAGCCGTGCCCGCGGCCCCAGGACGCGGCGAAGACGGCCCGGTCGGCGCGCACCGGCAGGCACAACTGGACGCGGTAGTGCGCCTGGAGGGCGAACGCCCGGAGGGCGCGGGCCGACCGGGCAGCGGACCGCAGGACGCGCGCCCGCGTGGAGAGCGCCGCCCGCAGGAGGCGGTAGGTGCGGTGCATCCCGAAGCGGACCAGGGCGTGCCGCAGCCGGGAGCGCGGCGGGAGGGCGACGCCCGGCACGCGGTGGCGGCGGCACCGCTCGCGGGCCCGGCGCAGGAACTCGGCGCGGCTGTCGCGCGGCAGCCGGCCGGGCCGGGTGAACACCGTGCAGAAGTGGTCGACCATCCGCGTGTACAGCACCGGCCGCCACTCGGCGAGGTGCGGCCGGGCGTCGACGTACGCGAAGACCCGGTCGTACTGCTCGAAGACGTCGAAGTGCCCGCGGCCGGTGGTGTCGAGGATGCTGCCCCGGCGCTGCCGGTAGTGCACGCACACCCGGTCCAGGGTCGCGATGGTCTCCGCCGTCAGCAGGACCGGGTAGGTCCAGGGGGTGTCCTCGTAGTAGCCCGGCGGGAAGGTGAACCGCTCGCGCTCCAGGAACTCCCGGCGGTACGTCTTGTTCCAGGCCACCATCAGCACCCGCAGCAGCTCCGGGCGGTCGGCCAGCCGGAAGGGGGCCGGGCCCGCCTCGGTCAGCGGGCGCCGGACCTCGTTGCGGACCGCCTCGCCGGTCCACGGGACGCGCGCCCAGTCGTGGACCAGGACGTCCGGTTCGCCGGTCTCCTTGAGGCGGTCGGCGATCGCGCGCAGCGCCCCCGGGGTGAGCGTGTCGTCGCCGTCCAGGAAGACCACGTGGTCGCCGGTGGCCAGGGCGAGGCCCGCGTTGCGGGCGGGTCCGAGGCCCTGGTTCTCCGGCAGGTGCACGGCGCGCACCCGGGAGTCACGGGCCGCGTACTCGTCGGCGATCGCGCCGCAGGCGTCCGGTGAACCGTCGTCGACGGCGATCAGTTCGAGGTCGGGGTACGACTGCGAGAGCACCGAGTCCAGGCACGCGTGCAGATACGCCTGGACCCGGTACGCGGGGACAATGACACTGAACCTGGGCAAGGGACTTCCATGGGTCGGTCGGCGCGGGCGTCAGCCCGGCAACGGCCGGCGGAGTCACTTGGTTACGGTCCGTGCGGCATCCGGGGGACACCGGGCGAACGCCGGGAGGCGGGCCGGTGCCGGCCTGCCTCCCGAACCCGCTCGTCCTCCCGCTACTTGACCGCGCCCGCCATGACGCCGGTGACGAACTGCCGCTGGAACGCGAAGAACACGGCCAGCGGGATCACCATGGAGATGAACGCGCCGGGTGCCAGCACGTCGATGTTGTTGCCGAACTGGCGCACCTGCGTCTGGAGCGCCACCGTGATCGGCTGGGTGCCCGACTTGGTGAACACCAGCGCCACCAGCATGTCGTTCCACACCCACAGGAACTGGAAGATGCCCAGGCTCGCGATCGCGGGCCCGCCCAGCGGCATCACCACCCGCGCGAACAGCCGGAGTTCGCCCGCGCCGTCGAGCCGGGCCGCCTCCAGCAGT
This sequence comes from Streptomyces sp. NPDC026672, assembly GCF_040638185.1. Classification (NCBI taxonomy): domain Bacteria; kingdom Bacillati; phylum Actinomycetota; class Actinomycetes; order Kitasatosporales; family Streptomycetaceae; genus Streptomyces; species Streptomyces sp. NPDC026672. The sequence goes on along the minus strand of NZ_JBEZXS010000025.1, from coordinate 84,799 downwards.
TCGCGCGGGATCTCCGCGAAGAAGTTCCGCAGCAGGAACACCGCGAACGGCAGGCCGAAGCCCACGTGGAACAGGATCACCCCGAGGATCGTCCCGAACAGGCCGATCTTCCCGAAGAGTTCGGCGATCGGGATGAGCGCCACCTGAACCGGGACCACCAGCAGGCTCACCACCGCCAGGAACCACCAGTCGCGGCCCGGGAACTCCATCCACGCGAACGCGTAGCCCGCCAGCGAGCCGATGACGACCACCAGGACCGTCGCCGGCACGGTGATCAGCACCGTGTTCACCAGGGAGTTGGTGATGTCGCCGTTCTCCAGCAGTTTCTGGTAGCTGTCGAAGGTGAGCTGGGACGGCTGGGAGAACACCTTCCACCAGCCGCTCGCGCTCATGTCCTCCGGCGCCCGCAGCGACGAGACGAGCAGCCCGATCGTCGGCACCAGCCAGAACAGCGCGACCACGGTCAGGAACGCCCGCACCAGCCCGCCGCCGAGCCGCTCCGTGATGCGCGCGCCCAGCGACCGCCGGGCCGGCGCCGCCCCGGCGGACACCACCTTGCCGATGTCTCCGGCGTGCGTCGTCATCGCCGCTCCTCCCGCCTGAGCCTGCGGATGTTGAACCACATCACCGGGATGACCAGCAGGAGCAGCAGCACCGCGATCGCGCTCGCGATGCCCGGTTGGCCCTCGGAGAATCCCTTGCGGTACAGCTCCAGCGCGAGCACGTTCGCGTCGTCCTGCGAGGAGCCGGGCGCGATGATGAACACCAGGTCGAAGACCTTCAGCACATTGATCATCAGCGTGACGGTGACGACCGCGAGGACCGGCGCCAGCAGCGGCACCGTCACCTTGCGGAACACCTGCCACTCACTGGCCCCGTCGACCCGCGCCGCCTCCAGGAGTTCACGCGGCACCCCGGCGAGCCCGGCGGCGATCAGCACCATCGCGAAGCCCGCCCACATCCAGACGTACGCCCCGATGACGGCCGGGGTCACCAGCGAGGGCCCGAGCCAGTCGACGCCGTTGTACGGCTCCTCGAAGTTGTCCGCCGGGAGCCGCAGCAGCGCCCCGTCGGCCGACGCGGGCAGCGAGAAGGTGCCGTCGGCCGCCGCCTTCGTGGAGGCGACCACCCTGCCGTCCTTCACCGCCTCGATCCGCATGCCGGAGTAGCCGAGCTCGGTCGGATCGGGGGCGCCCAGTGTGCCGACGCCCTTGCCGCGGGTGAAGTCCTGCCAGGTCGTCCCGGTGACCCGGCCGGGCTCGGCCTTCGCCGCCGCGGCCGGCTTCGCGCCGTCGGGCAGCTGCTCCGGGGCGACGCCGACCAGCGGCAGCACGACCGGCTGCCCGGCGCGCACGGCCGTCGCGGTGACGAACCCGCCCGCCTCCGGCTTCAGCGGCGACTCACGGCCCGGGTGCGCCCTCGGGAACGCGGACGACTGCGCGAACGTGTCGTGCACGCCCACCCACACCGCGTTCGCCACGCCCTTGTCCGGGTCCTGGTCGTAGACCAGCCGGAAGATGATCCCGGCCGCCAGCATCGAGATCGCCATCGGCATGAAGACGACCAGCTTGAACGCCGTTCCCCAGCGCACCCGTTCGGTCAGCACCGCGAAGACCAGACCGAGGGCCGTGGAGACCGTGGGCGCGAACACCACCCAGATGATGTTGTTCTTCAGGGCCGTGCGGATGCCGTCGTCGGTGAACAGCGCCTTGTAGTTGTCGACTCCGGCGAAGCCGTCGCCCGAGGCGTTGTAGAAGCTGCGGACGACCGAGTACCCGATCGGGTAGACCACGAGCGCGCCGAGCAGCACCAGGGCGGGCAGCAGGAACAACGCCGCCACGGTCCTGCGGGTGCCGGTCACGCTCTTGCGTCTGCGGGGCGGGGCGGGCGCCGGCGTGGCGCCCGCCGCCGCGGCCGACGTCACCGCCGGACCGCCCCTCGTGCGTGTGGCGCGGTCATCCGCGGCTCAGCTCCCGCCGCCGTACGCCGCCGCCGCGTCCTTCTCCAGCTTCGCCTGGGCGCCCGCGACGTCGGACGGGTTCTTCAGGAAGTCCTGGAGGTCCTTCCACTCGCCCTTGCCGGGCGTGCCGCCGAACGCCTGCGGGGCCTGGTCCGACATGTCGAAGCGGAAGTCGTCGCCCGACGCGATCAGCGCCTTGGCGATCTTCTGCTGCACCGGGTTCGGATACGCCGAGTCCGGGACGTTCTTGTTCGGCGAGAGGTAACCGCCGAGCTTCGCCTGGATCGTCGCCGCGTCCGGCGAGGCCAGGAAGGTGGCCAGCGCCTGCGACGCCTTGGAGTCCTTGAAGATCACCGCCGCGTCGCCGCCGGAGACCACGGGCGCGGTCGAGCCCACCGAGGGGAACGGGAACACCTTGGCGTCCGTGCCCACCTTCGCCTTGGTCTCACCGATGTTGACCTGTGCGAAGTCGCCCTCGAAGACCATCGCCGCCTTCGGCTGGTCGCCACCGGTGAACGTCTGCGTGACGGACGCCGGGAACTCGGTCTGCAGCGCGCCGTCCGCGCCGCCCGCGAGGTAGTCCTTCTTGCCCCAGACCTGCGCGAGCGTGGTCAGCGCCTCCTTCACGGAGGGGTCCGTCCACTTGATCTTGTGCTGGGCGAGCTGGTCGTACTTCTCCGGCCCCGCCTGCGACAGATAGACGTTCTCGAACCAGTCGGTGAGCGTCCAGCCGTCGGCGCCGCCCACCGAGAACGGGGTGACACCCGAGTCGTACACCGCCTGCGCCGCCGTCAGCAGGTCCTGCCAGGTCTTCGGCTCCTGGGCGCCCGCGTTCTCGAACGCCTGCGCGTTGTACCAGATCAGCGACTTGTTGGCGGCCTTGTAGTACACGCCGTACTGCTTGCCGTCGACCTTGCCGATGTCCTGCCAGCCCTGCGAGTAGTTCTTCGCAAGCTCCGCCTGCGCCTCGGCGCCGAGCGGCTTGACCCAGTTCTTGTCCACGGCCTGCTTGATGGCACCGGGCTGCGGCAGCATCGCGACGTCCGGCGGCTGACCACCGGCGATCTTCGAACCGAGGAAGTTGATGATCGGGTCCTGGGCGGGCACGAAGGTGACCTTGGCGCCGGTCCGCTTCTCGAACTCCGCCAGCACCTTCTTGAAGTTGGCCTGCTCGGCGCCCGTCCAGACCGCCGCGACCTCCAGGCTCTCGCCGTCGAGCTTGGGGAGGGTGACGGTGCCGCCCGGCGACTTCGAGGCCCCGCCGGAGCCCGTGCCCTCGTCCTTCTTGTCGTCGCTCCCGCCGCACGCGGTGAGCGCGAGGGCTCCCGCGAGGAGGGCGGCGAGGGCGGTGGCGGTCCTGTGCGACCGGGTGCTGGTGCTGCTGCTTCTGCTGCGCATGACTTGCCCCGTTCTCCGTTCTCCGTTGAACGTCCGAGCGCTGTCCGTGCGGTCCGGTGTACGCCCGGGTCCTTGGAGGCGGCAAGAGCGCCTGCTGTGTCAAGCAGCCGATCGTGACCGGCTCGTGATCAGGTCCCCCCACACGGGTGACGTGGGCGGGGCGCGGGGGCCAGGGAGCCGCGGCAGGGGCCGGAGTGGAGCGCGGTGGGCGGCTGACCCGGCGGGAACGGTCGGGCAGGTCCTACAGCAGGGACGGGACCTCCGCCGCGGACACCTCCCGCGCCGCCCGTTCCACCGCGCTCGCCAGCAGGGCCAGGTCCGTCGGCCCGTTGCCCAGCTCACGCACCGGCCTGCGGGCCGGCGGATCGCCCATGCGCTGCCACTCCAGCGCGACGACCGTCGGCCGCTGCGTCGCCGTGCGCGGGATACGGCCCGTCACCCGGCCGGCCTGGAACGCGGTCACGCGTCCGTCCCCCGACGTCAGCCGACCGCGCCCCGGCGCCGGTTCCTCCGGTCCGGGCGTCGGCGCGTCCAGCGTTATCCGCAGGGTCGCCCGCCGCGCGGGCTCGGTCTCCGCCGTACGGCCGCCGACACCGGCCGCCGCGACCAGGTGCACACCGAGCCGCTCGCCCTCCTTGGCCACCGCCTCCAGCGCCCGCATCACGGAACCCGCGGCCGGCCGGCCGGGCGAACCCAGCGCCGGGGAGACCAGCGCGTCCAGGTCGTCCACGACCACCACCAGCCGGGGCAGCGGGGGCGGCGCCGTCTCCGGCTGCCGGCGCGCGCCCGCCGACGGCCGCAGCCGCAGCGTCGAACTCGGCGGCGAGTCGAGGTCCCCGTTGCCCGCCGGGACCGGCCGCCCCGCCGTGCCGCGCTGCGCCACGATCCGGCCCGACACCTCGTGGTGCGTGTGCCACTCGGCGAAGCCCGTGCGCCCCAGCAGCTCGGAGCGCCGTTTCAGCTCCGCGCTCAGGGACTGCGCGAACTCCCGCATCCGGACCGGGTCGTTGGCGGTCAGATGGGTGGTCACATGCGGTATGTCCGTGCAGGCGCGCAGCCCTTCGTTGTGCGCGCCACCGGTGCCGACGCCGTCCCGGCCGTCGATCAGGACGACGCCCAGCCGGTCCGGACGCTCGGCCGCCGCCAGCGAGGCGACGACCGCCCGCAGCAGTTCCGTACGCCCGCTGCCGGGCGGGCCCTCGATCAGCAGGTGCGGTCCCTCGGCGACCAGATCGGCGCCGAGCGGGCCGCGCGGGCCCGCGCCGAGCACCGCCCAGGCGCGTCCGCCGGGCGACTCCCCGTCGTCGGCCGCGGCCGCCCAACGCGCCATCAGCGACGCAGGGGTGGCCCGTGCGAGTCCCAACTCGTCCAGCAGCCGTGCCGACTGGGGCAGCGGCGCGGTCACGCGCGGGTGCCGCTCGCCGCCCGCGCCGTCCGCGCGCAGCGGCGCGAGCGCCCGCGCGAAACGCTCGGCCCAGGCGGGCGAGACGGCGTCGACCGCGGCGACCGTGCCGGGCGCCACCGGTCCGGCCGGCGCGACGCGCACCAGATGCAGCGCGGTGGCGACGTCGCCACCGAGCAGCGCGACGGCGCCGCACACGCGGAACGTCGGGGCCGCGGCGCAGGCCGCCTCGTACGTCCGCGCCACCGACGTCACGGGGGAAGCGGGCTCGGTCTCGGCGAGGCACACGACGTGCACCCCGGCCCCGGGCCCCTCGACGGCGAGCCGGGCGACGGCGTCCCGCAGCGCGCCGCCACCGGGATCGCCGTCCACGACGACGACCGTGTACGACCCGGAGAAGCCCAGGGCCCCGACCGGGCCGTCCTGCGCCCAGGAGGGCCGGTGACCGCCGTCGGCCGGGGCGCCGGGTGCGGAGGCGGACGGCCGGGGGGACTCCGGGAGTCCCGGCCCGGCCGGGTCCGCGGTGGCCGGGCGCCGTCCCGCGGCGCCGGACCCGGCCGAGGACGCGCCGGACCGCGCGGAGAAGCCCGCCGAGCCGGTCGGAGTGCTTCCCGCCCACGTGGCGCCGGCCGGAGGGGTGCTGCCGGGGGCGGCGCCGTGCGGCGGGGTGCCGTGCGGCGCGGGCGCCTGCGCGGTGCCGTGCGGCGGGGTGGCCTGCGCGGCGTCGTAGGACTGGGCGCCGTGCGGTGGGGAGCCGTGCGGTGTGGCGGTGGTGCCGTAGGGCGGGGTGCCCTGTGGTGCGGCGCCCCGAGGTGCGGCTGTGGTGCCCCGGGCGGCGTCGTGCGGAGCGGTCGCGCCGGAGGCCGGTGTGGCGTGGTCCGGGTGGGAGGCGCCCTGCGGCTCCGCGCCCGGGGTCCGTCGGGTGGCCCGGCCCCGCGCCGCGTGGTCGTCCACGCGGCGGAGCAGTTCCTCCACGCGGGCCGCCGCCTGCTCGCGGTCGTAGGCCAGCAGCAGCCGGCAGTCCTGGCCGTGGGACGGGCGCACATGCGGCAGCCAGCCGAGCCAGGACCACTCGGCGGTGCGCTCCTCCGGCGAACGGGTGCGGTCCGCGCTGATCAGCACGATCTCCAGCGCGTCCGGGGAGTGCAGCGCGGCGAGCTGGGCCAGCACGGCGCGCGCCAGCCCCGACAGCCGCGCGCGCGGCCCGGCCAGGCCCAGCGCCCCGGCCTCGCGCAGATCGGCGGTGACCGGGACGGCGGGCAGCGCGCCGGAGCCGTCCGGTGCCGCCCGGTCGGCCGTGCCGAGCCGGACCGTGAGCGCCTCCGGGTGCCCGGGGCCGCGCTCCCACAGCCGGGGCCCCGGCCCGAGCGCGGTCAGCAGCAGCGCGGCGGGGTCGGGCCAGGTGTCGGGGGAGCGCCGGAGGTCCGCGAGGGGCACGCCGTCGTGCGCCTCCGCCGCGGGGACGGCGGACTCCCCGCGCCCACCGGCCAGCTTCCGGGCCCAGGCCCCGAGCCCGCCCCGCTTCCGCACGCCCTGGGGCGCGTCGGTGTCCCGCGGGGGGATGCCCTTACGAGGGGCGGAGGGGCCGTCCGCCGCGGTGCCGTCGGCGTACGGGTCCCCGGCGCCCGCTCCCGGCACGCCCGCGCCGCCCGCCGCCGGATCGAGGACACCGCCCCGGCCCAGCACGCCGGAGCGGCCCGCGTGGGTGTCCCTGATGTCGTCCGCGCCGCGCGGCCCCGGAACGCCGTCGACGCCGTCCCGGCTCTCGATCCGCGGCGCGCCGCCCTGCACCGGAACGATCGGCTCCACGCCGCCGTGGCCGTACCCCTGCGGCGCCTGGTTCCCCTCGCCGTACGCCGTGGGACCCGTCGGCGCCCGTCCGGCCTCCGCGCCGCCGTCCGCGCCGCTCGCCGGTCCGGTCCCCGGGTCCCGGTCCGTATCGGCGCCCGGGGCCACCCGTACGTACCCCTCGCCGTCCGGTGTCGTCGCCACGCGCGCGGCGGGACCCCCGGACGGCGTAAGCCTCAGGGCCGATTCCCCGATGCGCAGGAACGCGCCCTGGGCGAGGCGCACCGGGCGCTCGCCCACGCGCGTGCCGTCCAGCGTCGTGCCGTTCGTGGAGCCCAGGTCGGCCACCGAGACACGGCCGTCCGGGCCGACCGTCACCGCGCAGTGCAGCCGGGAGACGTCCGGGTCGTCGAGCGGCACGTCGGCGTCGGCGGAGCGGCCGATGGTGACCTGCCCGCCGTGCAGCAGATGGACCCCGCCCGCGTCCGGCCCCGCGACCACGTGCAGCTGCGTCGGGGCGTCGTCCAGCTCGGGGTGCGGCTCCGGCGCCGCGGGCGCCCCCAGGGACAGCACGGCGCCGTCGACCAGCGGGGGCTCACCGAGCGTGCAGCGCCCGCCGTCCAGCCGGTCCGCCCCGGCGTACAGCACGACCTGGGCGCCGCCGGCCTCCCGGCCCGCGCCCCCGTCCCCGGCGACCGCCGACGCCAGCCCCGAGGCCACCGCCGCGAGCGCCGTGCCGGCCGGTGCCGTGACCAGCACGTCCCGGCTCGCGGCACGGCCCCGCTGCGGGGGCGGGCCCAGGGGGTCTACGACGGTCAGCCGGATCTGCATCGCCGTCAGCGGTCCCTTCTGCACGGGCGCGGACTTCCCCCCACCCCACGAGCACGTCGGCCAGTACTGCACGCATCCTCGCACCTGTCACCGACAACCCGCCCCCGGCCCGGAGGCAAGTGATCTTGATTGGTCGGCTCTGCCCCCAAAAGTGCCCGGCCGGTTGTGCGACCAGGATCACTTGGGACCGGTCCTGCCGGGGTCCGGCGGCGGGGAGGGGGCGCACAACGGCGCGGCAACCAGGAGGCCGGGGGGAGCGTCTTTCCTTCGAACATCCACGGGAAGGCGTACGTACCGAGCACTACAGTGGGTCGGAACACCAGCAAGCAGCTAGGGAGTCATGACGTGCGGCCGGTAGGCAGCAAGTACTTCCTCGAGGAGCCGCTCGGACGCGGTGCCACGGGGACCGTCTGGCGAGCCAGCCAGCACCGGACGGCGGGCTCCGAGGCCGCCGTGCCCGGGCAGCCCGGTGAGACCGTCGCGATCAAGGTCCTCAAGGAGGAGCTGGCGAGCGACCCGGACATCGTCATGCGGTTCCTGCGGGAGCGCTCCGTGCTGCTCCGGCTGACCCACCCCAACATCGTCCGGGTGCGCGACCTGGTGGTCGAGGGTGACCTGCTGGCGCTGGTCATGGACCTGGTCGACGGCCCGGACCTGCACCGCTACCTGCGGGAGAACGGCCCCTTCAGCCCCGTCGCCGCCGCCCTGCTGACCGCCCAGATCGCCGACGCGCTCGCGGCCAGCCACGCCGACGGGGTCGTGCACCGCGACCTGAAGCCCGCCAACGTGCTGCTCCAGCAGCAGGGCGGCCAGATGCACCCGATGCTGACCGACTTCGGCATCGCCCGCCTCGCCGACTCCCCGGGCCTGACCCGCACCCACGAGTTCGTCGGCACACCCGCGTACGTCGCCCCCGAGTCCGCCGAGGGCCGCCCGCAGACCTCCGCCGTGGACGTCTACGGCGCGGGCATCCTGCTGTACGAGCTGGTCACCGGCCATCCGCCGTTCTCCGGGGGCTCCGCCCTCGAGGTCCTGCACCAGCACCTGAGCGCCGAGCCGCGCCGCCCCTCCACGGTCCCGGACCCGCTGTGGACGGTGATCGAGCGCTGTCTGCGCAAGAACCCCGACGAACGGCCGAGCGCCCAGAACCTCGCGCGCGGCCTGCGCGTCGTGGCCGAGGGCGTGGGTGTGCACGCGAACTCCGCGCAGATCGCCGCCGCCGAGGGCGTGGGCGCCCTGCTCGCGCCCGACCCGGCGCCGGCCGCCGTACCGGACGTGCCCGGGGCCGCCGACCCGACGCAGGTGCTGCCGACCGGCCAGGGCCAGGGGACGTACGACCCGAACGGGGCCACCAGCGTCCTGCCGCACACCTCGGGCCCGGCCGGCGCCGCCGACCCGACCGCCGTCATGCCGCCGGTCCCGCAGGGACAGCCGGGGCAGTACGGCGGGCAGGGGCAACAGGGTCCCTACGGCCAGCAGGGCGGGCAGGACCAGTACGGGCAGCAGCCCGAGCAGCCGCACCCCTGGCAGACCCAGCTGCGCGCGGCCCGCGACCGCAACGAGCAGACGCAGGTCCAGTACATCGACCCCGACCAGGACCCGCTGCGCCGCCGCCCCCAGCGGCAGGTGGCCCGGCCGCAGCAACAACAACAGCAACAGCCGCAGCGGCCCGCCCCGCAGCAGCAACAGCAGCAGCGCCCCCAGCAACAGCAGCGCCCGCAGCGGTACTCGGCGCCGCAGCCGCAGCAGTACGCCCCGCCGCCGCAGCCCCAGCGCTACAGCCCACCGCCCGCGCCCGCCGAGCCGAGGCGGCCGGCCCGCGAGCCGCGGCAGCGCGGCGCGAACCCGATGAAGATCCCCGGGCTCGGTTGTCTGAAGGGCTGTCTGTTCACCCTCGTCATCCTGTTCGTCGTCAGCTGGCTGGTGTGGGAGCTGAGCCCCCTCCAGGACTGGATCGGCACGGGCAAGGGCTACTGGGAGCAGTTGGGCGACTGGATCGGAACCGTCTCCGGGTGGATCAAGGACCTCGGCGGCGATTCCGGTAGCAACTAGACGCGAGTCTGGGGACTTGTCGACATCTGGCGGGTGATTTCCGTCCCCGTGGTGAAGGTCGCCCCGTCGGGCGCGTAGTTTTGTCGGCCGGGAGTCCCGGTTCTCCGGGCCGGGTCCGGGGTGCGCCCCGGAACGACGCAGCCGCCACAACACGCGTCCGTAGGAGCAGTCTTGGCACGGAAGATCGGCAGCCGGTACAGCGCGAACCAGATCCTGGGGCGGGGCAGCGCCGGCACGGTGTGGCTGGGCGAGGGGCCGGACGGGCCCGTCGCCGTCAAGCTGCTCCGTGAGGACCTCGCGTCCGATCAGGAGCTCGTCGGCCGCTTCGTGCAGGAGCGCACCGCGCTGCTCGGCCTCGAACACCCGCACATCGTGTCGGTGCGCGACCTGGTGGTCGACGGCAACGACCTCGCCCTCGTCATGGACCTCGTCCGGGGCACGGACCTGCGCACCCGGCTGGAGCGGGAGCGGCGGCTTGCCCCCGAGGCGGCGGTGGCGATCGTCGCCGACGTCGCGGACGGGCTCGCGGCGGCGCACGCGGCCGGGGTGGTGCACCGGGACGTGAAGCCCGAGAACGTGCTGCTCGACATGCAGGGGCCGCTCGGTCCCGGCGGCGCGCACCCCGCCCTGCTGACGGACTTCGGTGTCGCCAAGCTGATCGACTCGCCCAAGCGGACCCGCGCCACGAAGATCATCGGGACGCCGGACTACCTGGCGCCGGAGATCGTCGAGGGGCTGCCGCCGCGCGCCGCGGTCGACATCTACGCGCTCGCGACCGTGCTCTACGAGCTGCTGGCCGGGTTCACGCCGTTCGGCGGGGGGCACCCGGGCGCGGTGCTGCGGCGCCATGTGACCGAGACGGTCGTCCCGCTCCCCGGGATTCCCGAGGAGCTGTGGCAGCTGATCGTGCAGTGCCTCGCCAAGGCGCCGGCCTCCCGGCTGCGGGCCTCGGAGCTGGCGGCGCGGCTGCGGGAGCAGTTGCCGCTGCTGGCCGGGATGCCGCCGCTGGACGTGGACGAACCGGACACCGAACCCGGTGAGGCGGCGCCCGACGAGCCCGAGGCGCCGGAGGAGCCCGCCGGGGAGACGGTGCGGCGGCGGGGCGCGGTCTCCCTCGTGCCCGGCGCGAAGCCCGATTCCAACCGGGACACGCACACCTCGATGCGGGTCCCCGGGGCGGACGAGCTGGCCGGGGGAGCGCGGGGCACGGCGCGGGCGCCGCGCACACCCGGTGCCCCCCGCCCCGGCTCGGCCCGCCACCGTGCCGCCGCCCGGCGCCGCCGCATCACGCTGGGCGTGGCCGGAGCGATCGTGGCGGCGGCGATCGGCCTGGGCGCGTGGTGGGCGACCTCGGACGACACCCCGCCGCCCCCGGGCGGCACCCACTCCACCGCGCCCTAGCCCACACTGGTCGACCTTGGCAAAACCGCAGGTCAGCGTGGGGTTTCAAGGGAAGAGTTGATGGGCGGGCGTCGGCGGTGGGGGGAGCCGTTACGCTTGAGGGCGTGGCAGTCGTCGATGTATCCGAAGAGCTCAAGTCCCTCTCCTCGACCATGGAGTCGATCGAGGCCGTTCTGGACCTCGACAAGCTGAGGGCAGACATCGCCGTGCTCGAGGAGCAGGCGGCCGTGCCGTCCCTGTGGGACAACCCGGACGAGGCGCAGAAGATCACCAGCAGGCTGTCCCACCTCCAGGCCGAGGTCAGGAAGGCGGAGACGCTGCGCGGTCGGATCGACGATCTCGGCGTGCTCTTCGAGATGGCCGCCGAGGAGGACGACCCGGACACCCGCGCCGAGGCCGAGGCCGAGCTCGCGCAGGTGAAGAAGGCGCTGGACGAGATGGAGGTCCGCACCCTCCTGAGCGGCGAGTACGACGCCCGTGAGGCCCTCGTCAACATCCGCGCCGAGGCCGGCGGTGTCGACGCCGCCGACTTCGCGGAGAAGCTCCAGCGGATGTACCTGCGCTGGGCCGAGCAACACGGCTACAAGACCGAGGTGTACGAGACGTCGTACGCGGAGGAGGCGGGCATCAAGTCCACCACCTTCGCCGTCCAGATCCCCTACGCCTACGGCACGCTCTCCGTGGAGCAGGGCACGCACCGCCTCGTGCGGATCTCGCCCTTCGACAACCAGGGCCGCCGCCAGACCTCGTTCGCCGGCGTCGAGATCCTGCCCGTCGTCGAGCAGTCCGACCACGTCGAGATCGACGAGTCCGACCTGCGCATCGACGTCTACCGCTCCTCCGGCCCCGGTGGCCAGGGCGTCAACACGACCGACTCGGCGGTGCGCATCACCCACCTGCCCACCGGCATCGTGGTCTCCTGCCAGAACGAGCGCTCGCAGATCCAGAACAAGGCCACCGCCATGAACGTCCTCCAGGCCAAGCTGCTGGAGCGGCGCCGCCAGGAGGAACAGGCCAAGATGAACGCGCTCAAGGGCGACGGCGGCAACTCCTGGGGCAACCAGATGCGTTCGTACGTCCTCCACCCGTACCAGATGGTCAAGGACCTGCGCACGGAGTACGAGGTCGGCAACCCCGAGGCCGTGTTCAACGGTGAGATCGACGGCTTCCTCGAGGCCGGGATTCGCTGGCGCAAGCAGCAGGAGAAGTAACCGGCCGTACCCCGGACCGACGCCCCGACTGCCGCCCCCGAGGCGGCAGTTGGCATTTGTCTGGGTTTTACGTCACGCTCACACGCTTCAACTTCCGGCATACGCCCCGCGCCTGGACATCGCGCCCGCAACGGCCTTGACGATGCCTTGAAAAATGGGAAGGGTGAAGAATGACATGCGCATTTCTGGGGCGCATGTGAACCGGGGGACTTGAACGTCAGAGCCAGCTGCCTCCGTCGATCACGGCCTGCCCCACGCGCAGCACGTCGACCATCAGCTACTGGGGGTAGCAAGCACATGACGAAGAAGACGCGCATCCGGATCGCGCGGGTGGCCGCCGGTGCCGTGATCGCCGCGGGTGCCTCGCTGACCGCGGCGGGCGCCGCATCCGCCCTCTCCCTCGGCGTGAGCGCCGACGAGGACGGCATCTCCGCCCAGGTCTCGCTGGCCGAGGGCGACGACGACTCCCCGCCGCCCAGCCCGAGCGACACGGGCATTCCGACCGACATCCCGAGCTCCCCGTCGACCCCGACGGAGGAGCCGCCCACCAGCACGGAGCCCACCGAGCCCACGGGTGAGCCCTCCCAGCCCACCGAGGAGCCGCCCACCACCACCGAGCCCACCGAGGGCAACGGCGGCGGGAACGGCGGCAACGGCAATGGGAACGGCGGCGGCAACGGCAACGGCGGCGGCAACGAGAACGGCAACGGCGGCGGGAACGGTGGCGGCAGCAACACCGGCCCCGACGGCGGCTCCGGCGCCTCCGTGCAGGAGGAGGGCTCCTCGGCCCTCACCGACACCGGCGCCGACACGGCCACGGGCGCCCAGGCCCAGGCCCAGGGCAAGGGCGGCGAACTGGCCGAGACCGGTGCCGCGCAGACCACGTTCCTCGTCGTCGGCGCCGCCACCATGATCGCCGGCGGTATCGGCTTCCGCATCCTGCCGCGTCTGGTGAACGGCCGGGGCGGCGCGGCCGCCTAGTCCGTCCTCGGTGGCCGTACGGTCACGCACCGTACGCGCCCGGCATCACAAAGGGCCCGGAGCATCCCGCTCCGGGCCCTTCGCGCGTCTTCTCGCGTCCGTGTGCTGCTCAAGCGGTCTGGTGGGCCAGCAGGGCCACCGCGGCGATCAGCACCGCCACCAGGGCGATCAGCGCCATCGGATTCAGCCCCCCGAGGAAGCCCTCCTGCTGCAGCCGCTCACGGTTGGCACGGCACACCGGGCACCGGCCCTCGCTCACGGGCGCCGCGCAGTTCGCGCACACCAACCGGTCGTACGTCATGCGCTCGCCCTCCTTGCACCGGCCATCACACCTGACAACGCCTGCGGGAACGAGAACGTTCCCCCTCCACTGTGCCAGGTTCCGCCGCAAAGAGCGCGGCCGCCCGGGAAAGCGGCGTCGGGACAAAGGGGAAAGCCCGCCCCGCACAAAAACGCACAAGCCCCACGCAACCATGACCGGCGCCTGCGCTCGCGCACCCGGTTCGCGTATGGTCACGCTCATCTACCCCCGGCCAACCGTGGTGCACCCGTGATCCGATTCGACAACGTCTCCAAGGTCTACCCCAAGCAGACCCACCCCGCGCTCAGGGATGTGTCCCTGGAAGTGGAGAAGGGTGAGTTCGTCTTCCTCGTGGGGTCCTCCGGCTCCGGAAAGTCCACCTTCCTGCGGCTGATCCTCCGCGAGGAGCGGTGCAGTCATGGACAGGTGCACGTCCTGGGCAAGGACCTCGCCCGCGTCTCCAACTGGAAGGTGCCGCAGATGCGCCGCCAGCTGGGGACCGTGTTCCAGGACTTCCGCCTCCTGCCCAACAAGACGGTCGCCGAGAACGTGGCCTTCGCGCAGGAGGTCATCGGCAAGTCACGCGGCGAGATCCGCAAGTCCGTGCCGCAGGTGCTCGACCTCGTCGGGCTCGGCGGCAAGGAGGACCGCAGGCCGGGCGAGCTGTCCGGTGGTGAACAGCAGCGCGTCGCCATCGCGCGGGCCTTCGTGAACCGGCCCAAGCTGCTCATCGCCGACGAGCCCACCGGCAACCTCGACCCGCAGACCTCCGTCGGCATCATGAAACTGCTCGACCGGATCAACCGGACCGGCACGACCGTGGTGATGGCGACGCACGACCAGAACATCGTGGACCAGATGCGCAAGCGCGTCATCGAGCTGGAGAAGGGCCTACTCGTCCGCGACCAGGTGCGCGGCGTCTACGGCTACCAGCACTGACGGTCCACGGAAAGGCATAACCAGACGCCATGCGCGCCCAGTTCGTTCTGTCCGAGATCGGAGTCGGTCTCCGCCGCAATCTGACGATGACCTTCGCGGTCATCGTCTCCGTCGCCCTGTCCCTGGCCCTCTTCGGCGGTTCGCTGCTGATGAGCGACCAGGTCAACACCATGAAGGGCTACTGGTACGACAAGGTCAACGTCTCGATCTTCCTCTGCAACAAGAGCGACGCCGAGTCGGACCCCAACTGCGCCAAGGGCGCGGTCACGGACGACCAGAGGAAGCAGATCAAGACCGACCTCGGCAAGATGACCGTGGTCGAGAAGGTCAGCTACGAGTCGCAGGACCAGGCGTACAAGCACTACAAGGAGCAGTTCGGCGACTCCCCGCTCGCCAGCTCCCTCACGCCGGACCAGATGCAGGAGTCGTATCGCATCAAGCTCAAGGACCCGGAGAAGTACCAGGTCATCGCGACCGCCTTCGACGGGCGCGGGGGCGTGCAGTCGGTGCAGGACCAGAAGGGCATCCTGGACAACCTCTTCGGGCTGCTCAACGGCATGAACTGGGCCGCGCGGATGGTGATGGCGCTGATGCTGGTCGTCGCGCTCATGCTGATCGTCAACACCGTGCGCGTGTCCGCGTTCAGCCGTCGCCGTGAGACCGGGATCATGCGGCTCGTCGGCGCCTCCGGCTTCTACATCCAGGCGCCGTTCATCGCCGAGGCCGCGGTCGCCGGACTGATCGGCGGCACCGTCGCCTGTGGATTCCTCGTCCTGGCGCGGTACTTCATCATCGATCACGGTCTGGCGCTCTCGGAGAAGCTCAACCTGATCAACTTCATCGGCTGGGACGCGGTCCTGACCAAGCTGCCGCTCATCCTGGCGACCAGCCTTCTGATGCCCGCGCTGGCGGCGTTCTTCGCGTTGCGCAAGTACCTGAAGGTGTGACGCATGCCAATGAGGGCCGTACGGACAACCGCCCGTACGGCCCTTCGCGTTCCCCTAGACTCACCGGCATGTCAGGCCGTGACCTGTTCTGTCAGCCCCGCCGCATCCGCCGCGGGGCGGCCCTGACATTGGTGTTCGCCGGCGTCCTCGTCACCGGCGCCGCCACCGGTTCCTTCCCGTCCCCCGACCACACCGGCCGCCGCGCCCCGCAGGACACCGCGCGCGCGGCCGACCGCCGTGACGACGTCCAGCGGGCCGCCGCCGAGGCCATGGCCGACGGCAAGTCCCCCATGGAAGCGGCCGAACGGGCCGTGAGCCGCAGCGGGGACCGCTGGGGAGCGGTCTATTCCGCGGGCGAGTACGAGGAGTTCGAGGAGGCCCTCGACGGCGAGTACACCGGCGTCGGCCTCGGAGCGCGGCGCGAGCGCGACGGCCGGATCGAGGTGACCAAGGTGCAGTCCGGGTCGCCGGCCGCCGCCGCGGGCATCCACAAGGGCGACCGGCTGCGCAGCGTCGACGGCGCCGCGGTCGACGGACGTCCCGTCACCGACGTCGTCGCCCTGCTGCGCGGCGACGCCGAGGACGCCCCGGCCGGCACCGCCGTCCGCCTCGGCCTGGAGCGCGGCGCGCGCTCGTGGAGCGAGACGCTGCGCCGGGCCCGGCTGTCCACCCACTCCGTGACCGTCGGCAAGCTGCCCGCCGGTGTCACGGTCATCAGGATCGCCGCCTTCACCAAGGGCTCGGGCGACGTCGTGCGCACCGCGGTGCGCCAGGCTCCGGCAGGCCGGGGCGTCGTCCTCGACCTGCGCGGCAACTCCGGCGGCCTGGTCGCGGAGGCCGTCACCGCCGCGTCCGCCTTCCTCGACGGCGGGCTCGTCGCCACCTACGACGTCGACGGCGCGCAGCGCGTCCTGCACGCGGACCCCGGCGGCGACACCACCCGTCCGCTGGTCGCGCTCGTCGACGGCGGCACGATGAGCGCGGCCGAGATGCTCACCGGCGCCCTCCAGGACCGCGGCCGGGCGGTCGTCGTCGGCACCCGCACCTTCGGCAAGGGCTCGGTGCAGATGCCCAGCCGGCTGCCGGACGGCTCGGTCGCCGAGCTGACCGTCGGCCACTACCGCACCCCGTCCGGGCGCGCCGTGGACGGCCGGGGCATCACCCCCGACCTGGAGGTCGAGCAGGGGGCGCTGGACCGGGCGGCGACCGTGCTCAGCGGCCTGGGCGACCCGTCGTAGCCGTCGCGGCGCTCCCGTAAATGCACTTCCCGCGCACCCCCTGGTTGGTGCGAAAATGGTCGGCACTATGGCTAAGGAAAAAGGGCGCAAGCTGATCGCGCAGAACAAGAAGGCGCGGCACGACTACCACATCCTCGACACCTACGAGGCCGGTCTGGTCCTCACCGGTACCGAGGTGAAGTCGCTGCGCCAGGGCCGGGCCTCGCTGGTCGACGGGTTCGTGCAGCTCGACGCGGACGAGGCGTGGCTGCACAACGTGCACGTGCCCGAGTACAGCCAGGGCACCTGGACCAATCACACCGCCCGCCGCAAGCGGAAGCTGCTGCTGCACCGCGCGGAGATCGAGAAGCTGGAGTCCAAGGCGCAGGAGACGGGTCACACGATCGTGCCCCTCGCCCTGTACTTCAAGGACGGCCGGGCCAAGGTCGAGATCGCGCTGGCGAGGGGCAAGAAGGAGTACGACAAGCGCCAGACCCTGCGTGAGAAGCAGGACCGGCGGGAGACGGACCGCGCGATCGCGGCGGTCCGCCGCAAGCAGCGCGGCTGACCGCGGCGATCGCGCGGTCCGCGGCGCCGGGCGGGACGCGGTGCCGGGCGCCGGGAATGTGCTGGCACCCGGCCGTGTTGGTCACGTACGATGGGGACAACACCGGGCGGACGCCAGGTGTGCGCATTGAAAAATCAACATGGGGATGATCGGTTTCGACAGCGGCTGTCGAAGCAGGGGAAGCGTGTCGAGGAAGCGGCCATGATCTCGTAAACCACAGGCCGAAACCAATAATCGCCAACACCAAGCGCGATTCCTTCGCCCTCGCTGCCTAAGTAGCGACTTGCGAAGTGTCAGCCCGGGGATGTTCCCGACCCGGATCCTGGCATCAGCTAGGGAACTAAACCTTGATCCCGGTCACGGGGTGAAGAGGGAAACCACACAGTGACTGAGCCCGTCGGAGACTTGTTCGCGTGATCTCCGGGGCCGAGAAAAGCGCAGCGAACTGCACACGGAGAAGCCCTGATTCCGCACCGTTGGACGCGGGTTCGATTCCCGCCATCTCCACCACGCCCCTCCGGGGGTTCGCCCCATGTCGGTCACGGCCCTGTCGCTTCTGCGGCGGGGCCGTTGTCGTCGGGGGTCGCGGTGCCCTTGGGCACCAGACACGCCGCCAGGGCCAGGGCCGCGGCGCAGGGCGGGATGATGAAGGCGGACTGCGGGGGGACGTGCTCGACCGTCCAGCCGCCGAGTGCCGAGCCGCAGGCCACGCCCGTCAGCAGACCGGTGACGACCAGGCTCATGCCCTCGTTCAGCCGGCCCTCGGGAGTGCGCCGCTGGACCAGCGTCATCGCGGTCACCATGGTCGGCGCGGTGGCCGTGCCCGCGACGAGCAGGGCGGCCGCCAGTGCCCACAGGGACCCGGTGAGCACCGCGGCGAGCAGGGGCAGGGACATCGTCACCGTCATGGCCAGCAGATGGCGCGCGAGCCGGGGCACGGCGTCCGGCGCCTTCCGCGCCCCGTACAGCAGGCCCGCCGCGCCCGACCCCGCCGCCTGGAGCGCGAGCACGCCCCCCGCGGCGGCGCGGTGCCTCTGCCCGTCCGCGTAGGCGATCGTGACGACCTCCATCGACCCGAACACCGTGCCCAGGGCGACGAAGCACACCAGCAGCGGCGGGAAGCCCGGCGCGCGGAACGGCGAACCGGACCGGACGACCGTGCCCGGCGGCGGTTCGGTCGCGCGCTGGGCGGTGAACAGCAGCATGCCGGCCAGCAGCAGCGCCGCGCCGACGAGCGTGCCGGCCTCCGGGAAGAACACGCCGGTCAGGAAGGACGCCAGGACCGGGCCGAGCATGAAGCACAGCTCGTCCGCGGCCTGTTCGAAGGCGTTCGCGGTGTGCAGCGCGCCGGGGTCGTCCCGCAGGAGGTGGGCCCAGCGGGCCCGGGAGAGACCGCCGATGTTGGGGGTGGTGGCGGTCGCGGCGTACGCGGCGAACAGCGTCCAGTCCGGGGCGCCGAGCCGCACGCACAGCAGCAGCGCGAGGCTTCCCAGCACCGCGACGGCCGTGGCCGGCACGGCGATCCGGGCCTGCCCGCGCCGGTCGACGAGCCGCGCCAGCCAGGGCCCGACGACCGCCGTCGCCGCGAGCCCGGTCGCCGTGACGGCACCGGCGAGCGCGTACGAGCCCCGGGATCCGGCGATCATCACGACCGCGCTCACGCCGAACATCCCCATGGGCAGCCGGGCGAGCAGATTGCCCGCCGTGAAGGCCCGGGTGCCGGGGCGGGCGAAGAGACCGCGGTACGGGTTTCCGGTCACGGGCCGCGCGTCGGTGGAGGTTGTCGTGTCGGTAGCGGGCGTTGTTGTCATGGACCCACCGTCGCCCGGAGTGGATCAAGGGGTCCAACACTTTGTCCGCGCCCTTTCACGCGATCCCGTTGTTTGTGGGGGGCCGTTGTGGACCGGCGGGCCGTCCGCGTAGGTTCACCGGGTGCCCGCCCCCGTCGACCCCCGCCTGCTCCGCGCGTTCGTCACCGTCGCCGAGGAACTGCACTTCACCCGCGCCGCGGCCCGGCTGTACGTCGCCCAGCAGGCCCTCAGCCGGGACGTACGGCGGCTGGAGCGGGAGCTGGGCGCCGAGTTGTTCGTACGGACCACCCGGCAGGTGGCCCTGACCGCCGACGGCGAGCGGCTGCTGCCGTACGCCCGCCGGGTCCTCGCCGCCCAGGACGAGCTGCTGGCCGCGTTCGGGCAGGCGCGGCCCCTGCTGGTCGACCTCAACTCGCCGGGCCTGGTGACCGGCCGGCGCGTGCTGCACCGGGCCCGTGAACTCGCCCCCGACTGCGAGCTGATGGCCCGCTTCGAGAGCGGGCTCACAGGGGCGGCGGCCGAACTGCTCGCCGGCCGTCTGGACGCCTCCTTCGGCCGGTTCGCCGGACTGGACCCGGCGCTGCGCGGTGGCCTCGCCCAGCAGCCCGTGCGCTACGAGCGCATGGCCGTCGTCCTGCCCGACGACCATCCGCTCGCCGGACGGGCCGAGGTGCCGCTCGGGGCGCTCGCCGGGGAGGCGGTGTACGCCGGAGCGGGCAACCCGCGCACGCCCGAGTGGACCGCGCTCGCGCATCACCTCTTCGAGGGGCGGGGCATACGGGTGGCACCACCCCTTCCGCTGGCGGTCGGGGACGAGGAGTTCGAGCGGATCATGGCGAAGACGCGGAACCCGATCCTCGCGGTGGTGGACTTTCCGGCCATGCCCCGGACCGTGGTGCGCCCCCTGGTCGACCCCGTACCCCTCTCACCGGTGTCGCTCGTGTGGCGAAAGGGGCTGGTCCATCCCGGCCTTGACGCGCTGCGCCGGGCGGTGGACGAGATCTCGATGGCCGAAAACTGGCTGCACAGACCGGCCGGGGGGTGGATTCCGGCCAGCGACGACGATGTGATGAGCGTCCACATCTGAGACGGGGCGAACACCGAACCTCCGCGTGCGCTACATTCTTGGCCTGAGCACGGTGTGGTAAAGGGGGCGCTCGGGCCGGGTGGGGGCCTGGTTCGATCGACGGGTGCTCGGAGTCGTAAGCGCACCCAGATCTGTCCCGTGGGGGGATGTGCGCACGTGAAGAAGTGGCGAGAAGACGCCCAACCGGAATGGCCCGAAGCCAGGTCCGCGACCCGGGACATACCCGTTCCCGAGGGTGACGGCACCCGGCCCCTGCCCCGAAGCGGGATGCGGCCGGATGTGTTCGGTGGCCGAGGCGGTACGGGTGGCCCGGAGACGACCGACACGGCCGACGGCGCCGACGCCGCTGCCGGGTTCGGTTCCGGTGACCGTTCCGGGGCGGCGGACGGCGAAGGGTGGTTCGGGAGCCGATCGGCGTTCCCCCGGGACGAGCGTCCCGGGGATGGGCCCGTGACGTTCGGCAGGACGCCGGACGCGGACGCCGGTGCCGCCGCCGCGTCGGACGGGCCCGACGAGACCGCCGTGCTCCCGCGCACGGGTCCCGCCCGGACCGGGCTCCTCACCGGAGCGGAGGCATCGGCCGCCGAGCCGACCGCCGTGCTCGGCACCACCGACGTGCCCGACCTCGACACCGGCACCGCCGGGCCGAGGGAAGCCACGGACGCCACCGCGTCGGCCGGAACCGCCGACCGGAAGACGGCCACCGGCGTCGCCGGGTGGGGAGGCGCCGACGCGCCGACCGACACCACCGCGCCGATGGGGGCCGCGGCCGGAAAGACGGCCGCCGGCACCACGGCGCCGACCGGCACCGCCGGCGGGAAGGCGCCCGTCGGTGCGAAGAGGGCCGCCGGCGTCGACCTGCCGACCGTCGTCGGGTGGGGGAGTGTCACCGCCCCGACCGGCGCCGTGCCCGGGAGCCCGGCCGCGGCGACCGGTGTGTTGCGTGATCCCTGGGGTGGCTCCCTCGCGGGTGACGCCGGTCAGGACGCGACGCACGACCCCCACGAGGTGACCGTCCAGCTCGACGCCGTTCAGCTGGGCGACACCGGGCTGCGCCCCGTCGAGGGGGCACCGTCCGGCGGCCACGACGGCTCCGACGGGCCGGTGTTCGTCGACGCCTCCGGCCGCCGCAGCCGCCGCTTCCGCCGGCTCGGCATGGTCATCGCCCTCGCCTGCGCCGTCTACGCCGTCGTCATCGTCGCCACGCTCCTGTCCGGCAGCTCCGACGCCCCCTGGCTCCCCGTACCGGGCCAGGACGGCGACAAGCCCGCCGGCCGGGTCGACAGCCCGCCGCTGCCCACCGAGTCGGCGCCGCCCTCGTCGAGCGGCAGCGCCTCGCCCGGCGCCACCCCGACGACGGGCGGCGGCACGACGCAGGCGCCCGTCACCGGCGGCGGCGTGCCCGGCACCGGCACCGCCGACGGCAGCCCCGGCACCTCCGCCGACCCGAAGCCCTCGGTGACCGAGTCCACGCCCGGCACCGGCGGTTCCGGCACCACGTCCGGCAAGCCCAAGCCCCCCGTCACCGACCCGTCAGCGCCGGTCTCGAACGAGCCGAGCACGCCCGTGGACACCGTCCCGCCGCCCGACCCGTCCGGCAGCCCCGTCGGTGGCGGCACGGGCACCGGCGCGGACACCGACTCGGTGGCCCACGGCCCCTCACTCAAGACACCCATCGCCGAGGAGCCGGGCGCCGCGGCGTCGTCCTCGTCCGACCTGTTCCCGGAGCACACCCTCTGATGGCAACCCGCACCCGCCGTCAAGGGGCCGCGACCGGAGCCCCCGACGGCTTCCGGCGCCGCCGCCTGCCCATGCGCCTGCTGCTGCCGCTGCTCGTCCTCGTTGCGCTGATCGCGATGCTGATGCTGCGCGGCTACGTCCACAGCGAGATCCTCGCCGACCACCGCATCCAGCCCGAGGCCGCCACCGACAAGGTGCCGGAGAAGATCCTCGACGGCGGCCCGGTCATCGACACCCGCAGCGGCCGTACGACGAGCATGGGCGTCCCCGACCACCGGCTCGTCCTCACCTTCGACGACGGCCCCGACCCGACCTGGACCCCGAAGGTCCTCGACGTGCTGAAGAAGCACCACGCGCACGCGGTCTTCTTCGTCACCGGCACCATGGCCTCCCGCTACCCGGAGCTGGTCAAGCGGATGGTGGACGAGGGCCACGAGGTCGGCCTGCACACCTTCAACCACCCCGACCTCTCCTACCAGTCCAAGAGCCGCATCGACTGGGAGCTGTCCCAGAACCAGCTCGCCATCACCGGCGCGGCCGGCGTGCGTACCTCGCTGTTCCGGCCGCCGTACTCCTCCTTCGCCGACGCCATGGACGACAAGTCCTGGCCGGTGACCGAGTACATCGGCACCCGCGGCTACATCACCGTCGTCAACAACACGGACAGCGAGGACTGGAAGAAGCCCGGCGTCCGCGAGATCATCCGTCGGGCCACTCCGCACGGCGGCAAGGGCGCGATCGTCCTGATGCACGACTCCGGCGGCGACCGCCACCAGACCGTGCAGGCCCTGGACGAGTTCCTGCCCCGGCTCCAGTCCGAGGGCTACCGGTTCCAGAACCTCACCGAGGCCCTCGGCGCCCCCAGCGCGCTCACCCCGGTCACCGGCGTCGACCTGTGGAAGGGCAAGGCGTGGATCTTCCTGGTCGGGGCCGCCGACGGGATCACCGGTGTGCTGGTGGTCGGGTTGGCCGTGATCGGCGCACTTGTCATCTCCCGCTTCGTCCTGATGCTGCTGCTGTCCGGCTTCCACGCACGCCGGGTGCGCCGCAAGGGATTCAGCTGGGGGCCGCCGGTCACCGAACCGGTGTCGGTGCTCGTGCCGGCGTACAACGAGGCCAAGTGCATCGAGAACACGGTGCGTTCGCTGATGGCCGGTGAACACCCCATCGAGGTGATCGTCGTCGACGACGGCTCGACGGACGGCACCGCGCGGATCGTCGAGGCGATGAACCTGCCGAACGTCCGTGTCGTCCGGCAGCTGAACGCGGGCAAGCCCGCCGCGCTCAACCGGGGCCTCGCGAACGCCAGTCACGACCTGGTCGTGATGATGGACGGCGACACCGTCTTCGAACCGTCCACCGTGCGCGAGCTGGTGCAGCCCTTCGGCGACCCGCGCGTGGGCGCCGTGGCCGGCAACGCCAAGGTGGGCAACCGCGATTCGCTCATCGGCGCGTGGCAGCACATCGAGTACGTGATGGGCTTCAACCTCGACCGCCGGATGTACGACGTGCTGCGCTGCATGCCGACGATCCCCGGCGCGGTCGGCGCGTTCCGCCGCTCGGCCCTCGAACGGGTCGGCGGCATGAGCGACGACACGCTCGCCGAGGACACCGACATCACCATGGCCCTGCACCGCGACGGCTGGCGTGTGGTCTACGCCGAGAACGCGCGCGCCTGGACCGAGGCGCCCGAGTCGGTGCAGCAGCTGTGGTCCCAGCGCTACCGGTGGTCGTACGGCACCATGCAGGCCATCTGGAAGCACCGCAAGGCGGTCGTGGAACGGGGCCCTTCGGGCCGTTTCGGCCGCGTCGGCCTGCCCCTGGTGTCCCTGTTCATGGTGGTCGCCCCGCTGCTGGCCCCGCTGATCGACGTGTTCCTGCTGTACGGCGTGGTGTTCGGCCCGACGCAGAAGACCATCGTGGCCTGGCTGGGCGTCCTCGCGATCCAGGCCGTGTGCGCGGCGTACGCCTTCCGCCTCGACCGCGAACGCATGACCCACCTCATCTCGCTGCCCCTCCAGCAGATCCTCTACCGCCAACTCATGTACGTCGTGCTGCTCCAGTCCTGGATCACGGCGCTCACCGGCGGCCGCCTGCGCTGGCAGAAGCTGCGCCGCACGGGTGTCGTCGAGGCCCCGGGCGGCCCGGTGCCGCGCCAGCGGACGCGCAGCAGCAGTGATCGGAGGCCCGTGGCATGACCCACGGATACACGACAGGGACGGGCGCGGGGGGACCGTGGCCCGGTGCCGAACCGACGCCGGACCTCACGACGCCGTACGGCATCCCGCAGCAGCAGACCGCCTCCCCGACGGCGACGGACCACGCGCCGTACGCGCCGGTGCCGCCGGCACCGCAGGCACCCGAGGGTCACGCGCCCGCACCGGACGGGGCCCCGGCCGATGCCGCACCGGCCTCCCGCGCGCCCTCGGGACGCGACCGCTACCTCGACCTCCTCCGCTCGATAGCCCTGGTCCGCGTGGTGGTCTACCACCTCTTCGGCTGGGCCTGGCTGTCGGTGCTGTTCCCGTCCATGGGCGTGATGTTCGCGCTCGCGGGCTCCCTGATGGCGCGCTCGCTCAGCCGCCCCGCGTGGGGCGTCATCAAGAGCCGGGTGCGCCGCCTCCTGCCGCCGCTGTGGGCGTTCAGCGCGGTGGCGCTGACGATGCTCTTCGTGAACGGCTGGAACCCGGTCAAGGACCCGGACAACGGCGGCACCTGGGGCCTCGTCAAGCTGATCGACTACGTCCTCCCCATCGGCGCCCCGCCCTATCCCTGGCAGGTCGGCTCCGACTCCGGCCTGCTGGAGTCCTCGTGGGCGGACCAGGCGGTGGGCCCGCTGTGGTACCTGCGGGCGTACCTGTGGTTCGTGGTGGCGTCCCCGCTGCTGCTGTGGGCGTTCCGCCGGGCGCCGTGGCCGACGCTGCTCGCCCCGCTGGGCCTGACGGCGATCGTGGGCACCGGGCTGGTGACGATCCCCGGCGAGACCGGCAACGCCGTCACCGACTTCGCGATGTACGCCGGCTGCTGGGTGCTGGGCTTCGCGCACCATGAGGGGAAGCTCAAGGAGGTCCCGCGCTACGTGTCGGTGTCGTGCTCGGCACTGGTGATGGCGTTCGGGCTGTGGTGGGCGTCGGGCCACCTGGGCGAGGACGGCTGGGACCTGAACGACATCCCGCTGGCCCAGGCGACCTGGTCGTTCGGGTTCGTGGTCATCCTGCTGCAGTACTCGCCGTCCTGGAAGGAACTCCCGGGCCGGCTGGCCCGCTGGGACAAGCTGGTGACCCTGTCCAACAACCGCGCGGTGACCATCTACCTGTGGCACAACCTGCTCATCATGGCCACGGTCCCGATCATCGACCTGGCGTACCGCCTCCCGTTCATGGAGAGCAGCCGCGCGTCGGCGACCCTCGACACCACGTACACCCTGTGGATGTTCTTCCTGGTGTGGCCGCTGATAGCCCTGGCGATCCTGGCCTTCGGCTGGATCGAGGACCTGGCCGCCAAGCGCCGCCCGCGCCTGTGGCCCAACGGAGCGCGGCGAGGGGGAGGCCGGCGCAGGTCCTGACGGCGCGGGCGCCTCTCATCCGCCGGCCACGCGGCGTGAGAGCAACGTTCCCTCGCGGTCACGCTCGGGTACAGGGCGGAAACGCGCTCTCCCTACCTTCGGGTCTCGTCACCCCTCATCGTGCGAGCCCGGAGCAGCGTGGAGGCGTTATGGCAGGGTCGGTTCCCGAGCGTCGTCGTGGTCGTTGGATCGAGCGGTGGGATCCGGAGGACGACGCCTTCTGGCGGGCGGGAGGCGAGCGGGTCGCCAGGCGGAACCTGCTGCTCTCCGTGTTCTCCGAGCACATCGGGTTCTCGGTGTGGACGCTGTGGTCCGTGCTCGTCCTGTTCATGGGGCCCGAGTACGGGCTGACCCCCGCCGACAAGTTCCTGCTGACCTCGGTGGTCACGCTCGTGGGGGCCGTGGTCCGGGTGCCGTACACCTTCGCCGTCGCCGTCTTCGGCGGGCGGAACTGGACGATCATCTCCGCCGGGCTGCTGCTCGTGCCCACGGTCGCCGCCCTGGTCGTCATGGAGCCGGGGACGTCCTTCGGCACGTTCCTGCTGGTGGGGCTGCTCGCCGGGATCGGCGGTGGCAACTTCGCCTCCTCGATGACCAACATCAACGCCTTCTTCCCGCTCAGGAAGAAGGGGTGGGCCCTCGGGCTCAACGCCGGCGGCGGCAACATCGGCGTGCCCGTCATCCAGCTCGTCGCCCTCGCGATCATCGGCGCGGGCGGCGGACCACGGCTGCTGCTCGCGGTCTACATCCCGCTGATCGTCGTCGCCGCCGTCCTCGCCGCCCTCTTCATGGACAACCTCGCCGCCGTGAAGAACGACACCGGCGCGGCCCGGGACGCCGCGAAGGACGCCCACACCTGGATCATGTCGTTCCTTTACGTCGGCACCTTCGGCTCGTTCATCGGCTACAGCTTCGCCTTCGGGCAGGTGCTGACCGGCCAGTTCGGCCGTACGCCGCTCCAGGCGGCCTACCTCACCTTCATCGGCCCGCTGCTCGGCTCGCTGATCCGGCCCGTCGGCGGCTGGCTGGCCGACCGGTACGGCGGCGCGCGGATCACGCTGTACAACTACGTCGGCATGGCCGCGGCCACCGCCGTCCTCGTCTTCGCCGGCATGCGGAAGTCGCTGCCGCTGTTCGTGGTCGTCTTCGTCGTGCTGTTCGTGCTCAGCGGGCTCGGCAACGGGTCGACGTACAAGATGATCCCGGGCATCTTCCAGGCGAAGGCCGCGGCGCTGGGGCTCGGCGGCGAGGAGGCCGCGCGTTACGGGAGGCGGCTGTCCGGCGCCTCCATGGGGCTCATCGGGGCGGTCGGCGCGCTCGGCGGTGTCGGCATCAACCTCGCCTTCCGGCAGTCCTTCCTCTCCTACGGCTCCGGCACCGGCGCCTTCGTCGCCTTCCTCGCCTTCTACGCCGCCTGCTTCGTGCTCACCTGGGCCGTATACCTTCGCCGGCCCGCCTCGGCGGCCGGGGCACCGGCCGCCGAGGAGGAAAAGGCGCAGCTCAGCTATGCCGAGGTGTGACGTAACACCGACGACATCACGCCGAACCGAGCCTGTCACGCGCCGTTGACAGGCTCGGCCGGCATACGGTGCCGAGCGGACCTGCGCCCTGCGTACGGGGTACGTGACAACGCGGTACGACGACTCGAGTGCGGGACGAGAGCCATGGACGAGGAACAGCAGCGACCGGAACACGGGCCCCTCGCGGGATTCACCGTGGGCGTGACGGCCGCGCGCCGCGCCGACGAACTCGGGGCACTGCTCCAGCGGCGCGGGGCGTCCGTCCTGCACGCGCCCGCCCTGCGGATCGTGCCGCTGGCGGACGACGGCGAACTCCTCGCCGCCACCAAGGAGATCGTCGACCGGGCGCCGGACGTGGTCGTCGCCACGACCGCGATCGGCTTCCGGGGGTGGGTCGAGGCGGCCGACGGCTGGGGGATCGGCGAGGAACTGCTCGGGCGGCTGCGCGGTGTCGAACTCCTCGCGCGCGGGCCCAAGGTGAAGGGGGCGGTGCGCGCGGCGGGGCTGACCGAGGAGTGGTCGCCGTCGAGCGAGTCCATGGCCGAGGTGCTGGACCGGCTCCTGGAGGAGGGGGTCGAGGGGCGCCGGGTGGCTGTGCAGCTGCACGGGGAGCCGCTGCCCGGGTTCGTGGAGGCGCTGCGGGCGGGGGGCGCGGAGGTGGTTCCGGTGCCGGTGTACCGGTGGATGCCGCCGGAGGACATCGCGCCGGTGGACCGGCTGCTCGACGCGGCCGTCTCGCGCGGTCTCGACGCGCTGACGTTCACGAGCGCGCCGGCCGCGGCGTCGCTGCTGTCGCGGGCCGAGGTGCGGGGGCTGCTGGGGGAGTTGCTGGCCGCGCTCAACCACGACGTGCTGCCCGCGTGCGTCGGGCCGGTCACCGCGCTGCCGTTGCAGGCGCGCGGGGTGGACACCGTGCAGCCCGAACGGTTCAGGCTCGGGCCGCTGGTCCAGTTGCTGTGCCGGGAACTGCCGGGCCGGGCACGGGCGTTGCCGATCGCCGGGCACCGGGTGGAGATCCGGGGGCACGCGGTGCTCGTGGACGGGGACCTCAGGCCCGTGCCGCCGGCGGGGATGTCGCTGCTGCGGGTGTTGTCGCGGCGGCCGGGGTGGGTGGTGGCGCGGGCCGACCTGCTGCGGGCGCTGCCGGGGGCGGGGCGGGACGAGCACGCCGTGGAGACGGCGATGGCCCGGCTGCGTACGGCACTCGGGACGCCGAAGCTGATCCAGACCGTGGTCAAGCGGGGCTACCGCCTGGCCCTGGACCCGGCGGCGGACACGAAGTACGCGGACGCGTGAGCACGAGCCCCGGGCGCCGCTGATTCCAACGGCACCTGGTGCCGGCGCGGCCCGCCGAGCCTGGTGCCACTGTGGCTCGCCGGGCCTGGTGCCGGTGCGGCCCGCCTGGCCCGGAGCCGCCGTGGCTCGCCGAGCCCGGAGCCGCCGTGGCTCGACGGCGCTCGGTGGCGCTGTGGTTGGTTCGGGTTCGGGTCCCGTGCCGGTCCAACGGCACCTGGTGCCGGTGTGGCTCGCCGGGCCTGGTCCGCCGTGGTCCGACGGCGCCCGGTGCCGCTGCGGTTGGTCCGGGTCCGGGTCCGGTGCCGGTCCAACGGCACCTGGTGCCGGTGTGGCTCGCCGGGCCTGGTGCCGCCGTGGCTTGCCGGCCCGGAGCCGCCGTGGCTCGACGGCGCCCGGTGCCGCTGCGGTTGGTCCGGGTCTGGGTTCGGGTCCGGTGCCGCCGACCCGGGCCCCGCGGCGACCTGGCGCGCCGAGCAGCCTTCCGCCCCTGTCCTGTGACACCGGGCAGCGGCCTCCGGCCCCGGGCTCGAACACCGGGCATGTCCGAATCCGGTGCGTGGGGTTCCGGGCGGGGCGCCGTGCGGGCACTGTGGGAGAGGGAAGGGTTCCCCTGTCTAGGCGGTGACAGGCATGGCACTGGGTACGGCCACGGTCCCCTACGAGATGCGGTTCGACGCCGGGCGGGTCTGCCTGGATCTGCTCTCCACCACCCATCCCGGCGAACGGCTGCACTCCGTACCGCCGTTGTGCGCCTGGATCGTCGGCTCGGGGCTCGTCCCACCGGGCACCCCGCTGGCCCACGCCGACGCCGGATGGCTCGTCGGGTTCCGTGAACTGCGGGCGCAGATCGGCCGGTTGGTGCGGTCGGGTCTCACGGGGGACGGACGGCCGTACGACCTGGCGCTCGCCCGCGTCAACGAGGTCGCCCGTGCCGCGCCGCCCGCCCCCCGTGCCGTACGGGCGAAGGACGGCACGCTCGTACGGGAGTTGGTCGCCGCACCCGCCTGCGCGGAGCTGCTCGCGGTGGTGGCCAGGGACGCGGTGGAGCTGCTGACCGACCCCGTGGCGCGCGCGGCCGTCCGGGAGTGCGAGGGCGACAACTGCCCGATCGTCTACCTGGACACCTCCCGGGGCCGCCGCAGGCGCTGGTGCTCCAGCGAGGTCTGCGGCAACCGCGAACGAGTGGCCCGCCACCGCCGCCGCACAGCCCTCACCCGAGCCTGACCCCACTCCCGCCCCCTGCCCCGGCGACCCCAGCCAGTCCGCCCCGGCCAGCTCCCGGCTTGACTGGCCTGGCTGCCCCGGTCCGCCTCCGACTTGACTGGCTTGGCTGCTCCTGGGCGGTCCCGTCCTGGTCTGACCCCGGCCTGTCCGGAGTGGTCGGCTCTGGCCGCCTGCCCGGCGTGGCGGCCCTGGCCGCTCTCGGCTTGGCTGCTCCTGGGCGGTCCCGTCCCGGTCTGACCCCGGCCTGTCCGGAGTGGTCGGCTCTGGCCGCCTGCCCGGCGTGGCCGTCCTGGCCGCTCTCGGCTTGGCTGCTCCTGGGCGGTCCGGTCCCGGTCTGATCCCCGGTCTGTTCGGAGTGGTCGGCTCTGGTCGGCTCTGGCCGCCTGCCCGGCGTGGCCGCCCTGGCCGTCCTCGGCCTGGCTGCTCCTGGGCAGTCTCGCCCCGGTCTGATCCCGGTCTGATCCCGGCCAGCCCCTGGCCGGCCCGGCTGTCCCCGGCCGGTCCCGCCCCGGCCGGCACCCACCCGGCTCGCCCCGCCCCGTCCCGGCCCCGCGCCCGGCCCGACTTGAGGCCGCCCTCGTCCGCAGCCCGCAGCCCGCTGCCCCTCGCCCCTGCGTCGACGCGCCCCCAGCCCCTCGTCTCGTCTGCCGCGCGCAGCGCACCGTCGCCTCGGGGCCCCGTCCCCCCCCGCTGCCCACCTCCTCCCCCCGCGCCCCCTGTGCCCCGCTCCGTCCCCGGCGGTCTCTCCCCTCCTCGGCGAGTGATTTCCGCAACACCGGGTTTGTAAGGATCATCGGTAGGGCAGCTCCGGCGGTCCGTCAATGTGTCGGAAATGTAAAGATCACGCGGTGGGAATGTGCGCCCATGTCCTCTCTCGTCATGGCACCCACGAGAAAACTGTCACTCGGGTTTGAACAAGGTGTGCCCGGTGTCCGTACGGGTGGGCGAGCGACCGACTGGGGGAACCCCCGGACATCGGAGGTGGGCGTGCGCAAGGATTCCGTCGTGGCCAATGAACGTGGATCGAGGGCCCGACATCGCATGTCCCAGCCCTCGGAGCCCGATGAGGAGCTGATGCGTGCTCTGTACCGTGAGCACGCCGGACCCCTCCTCGCGTATGTCCTTCGACTGGTCGCCGGTGATCGGCAGCGAGCAGAGGACGTCGTGCAGGAGACGCTCATCCGTGCCTGGAAGAACGCCGGCCAGCTCAATCGAGCGACCGGATCGGTACGCCCCTGGCTGGTGACGGTCGCGCGTCGCATCGTCATCGACGGCCACCGAAGCCGGCAGGCCCGGCCGCAGGAGGTCGATCCGTCGCCGCTGGAGGTCATCCCCGCGGAGGACGAGATCGACAAGGCGCTGTGGCTGATGACGCTGTCCGATGCGCTCGACGACCTGACCCCGGCCCACCGGGAGGTCCTCGTCGAGACGTACTTCAAGGGGCGTACCGTCAACGAGGCGGCCGAGACGCTGGGCATTCCCAGTGGAACCGTCCGTTCTCGGGTGTTCTACGCCCTGCGGTCGATGAAGCTGGCGCTGGAGGAGCGGGGGGTGACGGCGTGATGAGTGTGTACGGGGGATTCGGAACGGGTGGTTCGGGTATCTCTGGCTCCATGCAAGGAGCTCAGGGGCCGAATGAACACGAGACTGTCGGCGCCTACGCCCTGGGAATCCTCGACGATACCGAGGCGACCGCCTTCGAAGCCCATCTCGCCGGATGCGAGTGGTGCGCCCAGCAGCTCGACGAGCTCGCCGGAATGGAACCGATGCTGGCCGCGCTCGCGGACCTGCCCGGTGCCGGTACGCCCGCGATCGGGGAGTCCCTCTCCGCGAAGCCCAGCCCACGGCTCGCGGAGAAGCTCGTCGACGAGGTGGCCGAGCGCCGCGCGGTCAAGCGCCGCCGCAGCTTCTTCATGCTCGCGGCCGCGGCCGCGCTGATCGCCGGCGGACCGCTCGCGGTGCTCGCGGCGAGCGGCGGCTCGGACGACGGCCGTGCCAACACGGCGGTGGGCACCGCGCAGTCCGCCTTCGAGGCGATGACGGACAAGCGGTCCGCCACCGACGCGTCGACCCACGTCACGGCGACGGTCGGCCTGGAGAAGAAGGCGTGGGGGACCGCGACGGCCCTCCAGCTCAAGAACGTCACCGGCCCCGAGCGCTGCTCCCTGATCGCCGTCGGCAAGAACGGCGAGCGCGAGACGGTGACCTCCTGGTCCGTCCCGGAGTGGGGCTACGGCATCCCGAACGCCAAGACGGAGGCGGCCAAGGACCCGCTGTACGTCCACGGCGGCGCGGCCTTCGCCCCCAACCAGATCGACCACTTCGAGGTCATGACCTTCGACGGCAAGAAACTGGTCGACGTCAAGGCCTAGTCCCGCGTCCGGACGTAGCTTCGACGGGCCCCCTTCGCGTACGGTTGACGGCTGCCCAGCACGTCAGAAGGGGGCCCGGTGGCCGCTCAGGCTCAACAAACTGCGGTCGGCTCGGTTCACGTCCACGATTCCGTACGGGACCGAGAGATCAGCGTCGAACAGGAACACCTGGACCAGGTGTACCGGCGGCTCGAGGAGAAGATCCACGAGGCCGAGTTCCTCATGGACGACGCCGCCCGGCGCGGCCAGGTCGGCACGCCCGGCGCACTGGCCGAGAGGGACGCGCAGGTCTTCCGGGCCGGTGTCCACCTCAACCGGCTCAACAACGAGTTCGAGGATTTCCTCTTCGGCCGTATCGACCTGCTCCTCGGCAAGGACGGCAAGAAGGGACCCGACGGCGCCTACACCGCCGTCGAGCCCGCGGACGGCGCCGTCCGCGGGGACAACACCGCCGACATCGCGGAGACCCTGCACATCGGCCGCATCGGCGTCCTCGACGAGGACTACGCGCCGCTGGTCATCGACTGGCGCGCGCCCGCCGCCGCGCCCTTCTACCGGTCCACCCCGGTCGACCCCGGCCGGGTCGTGCGCCGCCGGGTGATCCGCTCCAAGGGGCGCCGGGTGCTCGGCGTCGAGGACGACCTGATGCGTCCCGAGCTGACCGCGTTCCTCGACGGCGCCGAACTGGCCGTCATCGGCGACGGCGCCCTGATGGCCGCGCTCGGCCAGGCCCGCACGCACACCATGCGGGACATCGTGGCCTCCATCCAGGCCGAGCAGGACCTGGTCATCCGCGCCCCCGCCGCCTCCGTGACGTACGTCGAGGGCGGGCCGGGCACGGGCAAGACCGCGGTGGCCCTGCACCGCGCCGCCTACCTGCTCTACCAGGACCGGCGGCGGTACTCGGGCGGCATCCTCATCGTCTCGCCGACCCCGTTGCTCGTGGCCTACACCGAGGGCGTGCTGCCCTCCCTGGGCGAGGAGGGCCAGGTCGCCATCCGGGCGATCGGCTCGCTCGTCGACGGCGCCGGGGCCACGCTGTACGACTCCCCGGCGGTGGCCCGCGCCAAGGGCTCGTACCGCATGCTCAAGGTGCTGCGAAAGGCCGCCCGGGGCGCCCTGGAACTCGGTTCGGGCGCAGCCGCCGGCACACCGGGACGGGCGGCTTCCGGGCAGCTCGCGTTCGGCGACGACACCGAGGCGGCCGACACCGGGGCGGCCGACACCGGGGCGGCCGACACCGGGGCGGCCGACACCGGGGCGGCCGGCACCGCGCCCGCCGGCCCGCCCACCCGGCTGCGGGTCGTCGCCTTCGGGCGCCGCCTCGAACTGGAGGCCGCCGAACTGGAGCGCATCCGCCGTACGGCCCTCGGCGGCACCGCACCGGTCAACCTGCTGCGCCCGCGCGCCCGCAGACTGCTCCTGGACGCCCTGTGGGCGCGCTCCGGCGCCGCCGGCCGGCACACCGACCCGGAGCTGGCCGCCGAGCTGCGCTCCTCGTTCGACGAGGACATCGCCTCGGAGGACTCCTTCATCACGTTCCTCGACGCCTGGTGGCCCGAGCTGACCCCGGGGGCCGTGCTCACGGCGATGGCCGACGAACGGCGGCTCGGCCGCTGGGCCCGCCGTGTCCTCAACCCGGGCGAGGTCCGCAAGGTCGCCCGGTCGCTGCGCCGCGACGGCCACACCGTGCACGACATCGCCATGCTCGACGAGCTCCAGGCGATCCTGGGCTCCCCGGCCCGCCCGCGCAGACGGCGCGAGCTGGATCCGCTGGACCAGCTCACCGGTCTGGAGGAGCTGATGCCGGTGCGGGAGGAGTCGCAGCGCGAGCGGGCCGAGCGGCTGGCGCAGGAGCGCACCGAGTACGCCCATGTCATCGTCGACGAGGCGCAGGACCTCACGCCGATGCAGTGGCGCATGGTCGGCCGCCGCGGCCGGCACGCCACCTGGACGGTCGTCGGCGACCCGGCCCAGTCCTCCTGGTCCGACCCGGACGAGGCGGCCGAGGCCCGCGACGAGGCCCTGGGCTCCCGCCCGCGCCGCCGCTTCCGGCTCACCGTGAACTACCGCAACCCGGCGGAGATCGCCGACCTCGCCGCCAAGGTGCTCGCCCTCGCGATGCCCGGCTCCGAGTCCCCCTCGGCGGTGCGCTCCACCGGCGTCGAGCCGCGCTTCGCGATCGTGCGGGACTCGCTGGAGTCGACCGTGCGCGCGGAGGCCGAGCGGCTGCTCGGGCTGGTCGACGGCACGGTCGGCGTGGTCGTCGCGATGAACCGCAGGGCGGAGGCGGCCCGCTGGCTCGCCGGGCTCGGCGACCGCGTGGCGGCGCTCGGCAGCCTGGAGGCGAAGGGCCTGGAGTACGACGCGACGGTGGTCGTCTCGCCCGCGGAGATCGCCGACGAGTCACCGGCCGGCCTGCGGGTGCTGTACGTCGCCCTGACCAGGGCCACGCAGCAGCTGACGGTGGTGTCGGGCGAGCGGGACGAGCCCGACGCGGAGGGGGTGCCGGATCTGCTGCGGGATTGATTCCTGTGAACCGGCCGGACGGGAATGGCCTTACGGGATCCGTTTGTTAGCCTTGACGTGGCACCGGCTCGATCCAAGCCCCCGGGCCCAACCTTAGTCGCCACGAGCGACCACTTGCCGCGAGGCGAGCATGGCGGGTCGGTGTCATGAACCAAGGGCGGAGGCCCACGTCTTCTGTGACGTGGGCCTCTTCTCATTGCCCTTGGCGGCACCCCGGACCGCTCTCGTATGGTGAAAGACAGCTTCCGAAAAGGGCACCGGTTCGTGAACAAAACGTCCGCAATACGGGGCGGCTACCACGTACTCGGGGGTAGGTGCGACGATCGGACGGCACAACTCGCGACACGGTGAAAGCAGAGGAAGTCCGCCATGGCAACGGCGCCCAGCGTCTCCTACTCGATGACCATTCGGCTGGAGGTGCCCGCGAGCGGAACCGCCGTCTCGCAGCTCACCACCGCCGTGGAGTCCTCCGGAGGCTCGGTGACCGGCCTCGACGTCACCGCGTCCGGCCACGAGAAGCTCCGCATAGACGTGACGATCGCCGCCACGTCGACCGCCCACGCCGACCAGATCGTGCAGCAGCTGCGCGGCATCGACGGCGTCACGCTGGGCAAGGTCTCGGACCGTACGTTCCTGATGCACCTCGGCGGCAAGATCGAGATGCAGTCGAAGCACCCCATCCGCAACCGTGACGACCTGTCCATGGTCTACACACCGGGCGTGGCCCGCGTGTGCATGGCGATCGCCGCCAACCCGGAGGACGCGCGCCGCCTCACCATCAAGCGCAACTCCGTTGCGGTCGTGACGGACGGTTCCGCGGTGCTGGGGCTCGGCAACATCGGCCCCAAGGCCGCGCTGCCGGTCATGGAGGGCAAGGCGGCCCTGTTCAAGCGGTTCGCCGGCATCGACGCCTGGCCGATCTGCCTGGACACCCAGGACACCGACGCGATCGTCGAGATCGTCAAGGCGATCGCCCCCGGGTTCGCCGGCATCAACCTGGAGGACATCTCCGCGCCCCGCTGCTTCGAGATCGAGGCCCGGCTGCGCGAGGCCCTCGACATCCCCGTCTTCCACGACGACCAGCACGGCACCGCGATCGTCGTCCTGGCCGCCCTGAAGAACGCGCTGCGCGTCACCGGCAAGGCGATCGAGAACATCCGGGTCGTCATGTCCGGCGCCGGAGCGGCCGGCACGGCCATCCTCAAGCTGCTGCTCGCGGCGGGCGTCAAGAACGCCGTCGTCGCCGACATCCACGGTGTGGTGCACGGCGGGCGCGACGACCTGGTGGGCGCCGCCGCCGACTCCCCGCTGCGCTGGATCGCCGACAACACCAACCCCGAGGGCCTGACCGGCACGCTCAAGGAAGCCGTTCGCGGTGCCGACGTGTTCATCGGCGTCTCGGCCCCGAACGTGCTGGACGGGGACGATGTGGCGGCCATGGCGGAGGGCGCGATCGTGTTCGCGCTCGCGAATCCGGACCCCGAGGTCGACCCGGCGGTCGCCCGTCAGACGGCGGCCGTGGTGGCCACCGGGCGCTCCGACTTCCCCAACCAGATCAACAACGTGCTGGTCTTCCCGGGCGTCTTCCGCGGCCTGCTGGACGCCCAGTCCCGCACCGTCAACACGGACATGATGCTGGCCGCCGCGCACGCCCTGGCCGACGTGGTCACCGAGGACGAGCTGAACCCGAACTACATCGTCCCGAGCGTCTTCAACGACAAGGTCGCCGGCGCGGTCGCGGGCGCGGTGCGGGACGCGGCGAAGGCGGCGGGCGCGGGTTCGTAGCCCTCCCCGTGCCGTGCGGGCCGGCGTGCGGGGGTTGTGATGATCGACACGGCGGCCCCCGCACCGGCGCGTCGCGGGACCGCGGGCCGAGTGCCGCCCTCTAGGGTGACGGCCAGGCTCAGGCCTTTCGTGTGACTCCCAAGGGTGTTCTCACGACTCCTGCGGGTGCCGGATTCGCTTTCCCGCCGCAGGTAGGGGCAGGATGCCACTCTGGGCGCGGGGGTCCGACAACGGGACCCGGGTCCGGGGACTGTCCGAGGACCCTGGCAGCATCGGCTTGGCCGTGCCCATCATGCGGCTCCGCCGCGTGGCACGCCTCAACGGCAAGAAGAACACGGGAGTAACAAAATGAACCGCAGTGAGCTGGTGGCCGCGCTGGCCGACCGTGCCGAGGTGACCCGCAAGGACGCCGACGCCGTGCTGGCCGCGTTCGCCGAGGTGGTCGGGGACATCGTCGCCAAGGGCGACGAGAAGGTCACCATCCCCGGCTTCCTGACCTTCGAGCGCACGCACCGTGCCGCTCGCACCGCGCGCAACCCGCAGACCGGTGAGCCCATCAACATTCCGGCCGGGTTCAGCGTGAAGGTCTCCGCGGGCTCGAAGCTCAAGGAATCCGCCAAGGGCAACTGACGCTCCGCCTGTCGGCGCCGGGTGCCGTGTCCGTGGCGCCGGTTCCTTCCGAGCGCCGTGGGCTCTGCGAGGGGGCCCGCCGGGGTGCCGTGTTCGGCTGCGAGTCCGTCGTGGTCGATCGCGCAGTTCCCCGCGCCCCTTCCGGGCGCTGATCCGCGAGGCGTTCAGGTGTGAGAGATGCCGATGGGGCGGCCCCCGGTCAGGGGGCCGCCCCATCGGCGTGTCCGGGGCCCGGACACGCCCTAGCCGAGGGCCTTGCCCGGGAGTTCGACCTTGGCGCCGAGCTCCATGAGCTTGTCCATGAAGTTCTCGTAGCCGCGGTTGATGAGCTCGATGCCGTGGACCCGCGACGTGCCCTGGGCCGCGAGGGCGGCGATGAGGTACGAGAAGCCGCCGCGCAGGTCGGGGATGACCAGGTCGGCGCCCTGGAGCTTCGTCGGGCCCGACACGACCGCGGAGTGCAGGAAGTTGCGCTGCCCGAAGCGGCAGTCGGAGCCGCCGAGGCACTCGCGGTAGAGCTGGATGTGCGCGCCCATCTGGTTCAGCGCCGAGGTGAAGCCGAGCCGGGACTCGTACACCGTCTCGTGGATGATCGACAGCCCCGTGGCCTGGGTCAGCGCCACGACCAGCGGCTGCTGCCAGTCCGTCTGGAAGCCCGGGTGCACGTCCGTCTCCAGCGCGATGGACTTCAACTGCCCGCCGGGGTGCCAGAAGCGGATGCCCTCGTCGTCGATCTCGAACGCGCCGCCCACCTTCCGATAGGTGTTCAGGAACGTCATCATCGAGCGCTGCTGGGCGCCGCGGACGTAGATGTCGCCCTCGGTCGCCAGCGCCGCCGACGCCCAGGACGCCGCCTCCAGACGGTCCGGGAGGGCCCGGTGGGTGTAGCCGTCCAGCCGCTCCACACCGGTGATGCGGATCGTGCGGTCGGTGTCCATCGCGATGATCGCGCCCATCTTCTGCAGGACGCAGATCAGGTCCTCGATCTCGGGCTCGACGGCGGCGTTGGACAACTCCGTGACGCCTTCGGCGAGTACGGCCGTCAGCAGCACCTGCTCGGTCGTGCCGACGGACGGGTAGGGCAGCCGGATCTTGGTACCGCGCAGGCCCTTGGGGGCCTCCAGGTACTGGCCGTCCGCGCGCTTCTCGATGCTCGCGCCGAACTGCCGCAGCACGTCGAAGTGGAAGTCGATGGGCCGGCCGCCGATGTCGCAGCCGCCGAGACCCGGGATGAACGCGTGGCCGAGGCGGTGCAGCAGGGGCCCGCAGAACAGGATCGGGATGCGGCTCGACCCCGCGTGGGCATCGATGTCGGCGACGTTCGCGCTCTCCACGTGCGTGGGGTCCAGCACCAGCTCGCCCGGTTCCTCGCCCGGACGCACCGTCACCCCGTGCAGCTGCAACAGGCCGCGCACGACGCGGACATCACGGATGTCCGGCACGTTGCGCAGCCGGCTCGGCCCGCTTCCCAACAGTGCGGCGACCATGGCCTTCGGTACGAGGTTCTTCGCACCGCGGACACGGATCTCGCCCTCCAGCGGGGTCCCGCCGTGGACAAGCAGTACGTCGTCAGAGCCGTTGACGGTCATGAATCTCGCGTTCCGTGGAGTCGGGCAGGGCCAGAGAAAGACAGAGTAATCGCCGCCGCCCCCCCTCCCGTAAGCCCCGGGGACGCCCAATCGCGTCATGGCTGTGTCACAACACGAACCGTTCGCCACCGGGCACATGGGGTCACCGCCGGGGGCCGTGCGCCCGTACCGCACCGGTGCGCCCTGAGCTGCCTTCACTCGCGTACCTGCGTCGGCTCCCCCATCGCGGGGAAGATGCGGGATCATGTCTGGCATGACCGAGGTGTCCTCGCTCACAGGGCGGCTGCTCGTGGCAACCCCCGCCCTGGCGGACCCGAACTTCGACCGTGCGGTGGTGCTGCTCCTCGACCACGACGAGGAGGGCTCCCTCGGTGTCGTCCTCAACCGCCCGACACCGGTGGACGTGGGCGACATCCTGGAGGGCTGGGCCGGCCTCACCGGCGAGCCCGGCGTCGTCTTCCAGGGCGGCCCGGTGTCGCTGGACTCGGCGCTCGGCGTGGCGGTCATCCCCGGCGGCGCGGCCGGCGACCGGGCGCCGCTGGGCTGGCGGCGGGTGCACGGCGCGATCGGGCTCGTGGACCTGGAGGCCCCGCCCGAACTGCTCGCCTCGGCCCTCGGCTCCCTGCGGATCTTCGCCGGATACGCCGGCTGGGGTCCCGGTCAGCTGGAGGACGAACTGGTGGAGGGGGCCTGGTACGTCGTGGAGTCGGAACCCGGGGACGTCTCCTCTCCGTCCCCCGAGCGGCTGTGGCGCGAGGTCCTGCGCCGGCAGCGCAATGAGCTGGCGATGGTGGCGACGTATCCGGACGACCCTTCGCTCAACTGATGCGGACGGGTTTCAGTACCCTTGGCGGCATGAGCACTCTCGAGCCCGAGCGCGGGACTGGTACGGGGACCCTCGTCGAGCCGACGCCGCAGGTGTCGCACGGCGACGGCGATCACGAGCGCTTCGCGCACTACGTCCAGAAGGACAAGATCATGGCGAGCGCCCTCGACGGCACGCCCGTCGTGGCGCTGTGCGGCAAGGTGTGGGTGCCGGGCCGCGACCCGAAGAAGTACCCGGTGTGTCCCATGTGCAAGGAGATCTACGAGTCCATGGCCAGCGGTGGCGACGAGGGCAAGGACAAGGGCAAGTAGCCGACCCCGTCCCCCTCGGCCGAGACTCTCAGGGCCCCCGGCACGCTTTGGCGTGCTCCGGGGGTCTTTGTCGTGATGTGTCGTTGCACGGGTTGCGGCGTCACGTCACAAGGTGGTTGAGACCTCTTGTCGACGTGTTCATGTAGTTCATAGCCTCCGGTGTGTTGTGCAGAGCGAAACCGCCATTGCATATGATGCAACGCCCTCGGAGGGTCACTCCATGAAGTTGTCCGCTCGTCCGGCTCCCGCGCTCCTCGCCGCGCTGCTCCTCGCCGCCTGCGCCCCGCAGAGCTCCTCCAACTCCGCCTCCGACAAGGACGACAAGAGCGGCACCCTGCGCGTGTGGCTCTTCCAGGAGGTTGGCAACGACCCCAAGGCCCAGGTCGTCGACTCGGTCACCGCCGCCTTCGAGAAGGCCCACAAGGGCACCGACGTCAAGGTGGAGTACATCCCCGTCGAGACGCGCGCCCAGCGGGTGAAGGCCGCCTTCAACGACCCCGCGTCCGCCCCGGACGTCATGGAGTTCGGCAACACCGACACCGCCGGCTACGTCCACGACGGCGGACTCCTCGACGTCACCAAGGAGTTCGGCGCCTGGCCCGAGGCCAAGGACACCGACCCCACGGCCCGCCGGTCGGTCACCGTGGACGGCAAGGTCTACGGCGCCCCCCTCTACGTCGGCGTCCGCGCCCTGTACTACCGCACCGACGTCTTCAAGGAACTCGGCCTGAAACCGCCGACCACGCTCGCCGAAGTGGCCACCACCGCCCGCGCCATCCGCAAGGCGAAGCCCGACCTCTACGGCATCGCCGTCGGCGGCGCCTACACCTACGGCGCGATGCCCTTCATCTGGGCCAACGGCGGCGAACTCGCCACCGGCAAGGGCGGATCGTTCACCTCCGCCATCAACGGCGCCGCGGCCCGGAAGGGCATCGAGGAGTACACCTCCCTCTTCTCCGCCGACAACTGTCCCGCCGCCAAGTGCGCGGGCATGGGCGGCAACGACACGGTCAGCACGTTCGCCGGGGGCAAGGCGGGCATGGTGATCGGCGGCGACTTCAGCCACGCGGCCGTCGAGGCGGGCAAGGTGAAAGGCAAGTACGCCGTCGTCCCGCTGCCCGGCGTCGAATCCGGCTCCATCGCCCCGGCGTTCGCGGGCGGCAACAACATCGGCGTCCTCAAGAGCACCCGGCACCGCACGCTCGCGGTCGACCTCATGGAGCAACTGGCCGCCAAGAAGACGCAGTCGGAGCTGTTCGACGCGATGGGCTTCCTGCCGACGTTCACCGACGTCCGCGACCAGGCCGCGGCCAAGCAGCCGTTCGTGAAGCCCTTCGTCGACACCCTGGCCGCCGGCACCGAGTTCGTGCCCGCCTCCGCCGCGTGGTCGCAGATCGACTCCTCGCTCGTGCTGCCGACGATGTTCCAGCAGGTCGTCAGCGGCAAGAAGGACGTCGCCGCCGCGTCGGACGAGGCCGCGGCGAAGATGAACGACGCGTTCGGCTCCGCCGGGTGAGCCGGGTGCCTGTGGCAGTGGGGGGTGCCGAGCGTCGGGCGGTGCGGGTGCGTCGTGGCCTGTCGCGCAGTTCCCCGCGCCCCTTCGGGGGCGGGGGTGCCACGCCCTGGATCTATCTCGCGCCCGCCCTCGTCGTGCTCGGGGGACTGCTCGTCTACCCGATCTACCAGCTGGGTCTGATCTCCTTCTTCCGGTACACGCAGGCCCAGGTCAGCGGCGGGGAGCCGACCTCGTTCGAGGGGTTCGGGAACTACTCGGAGCTGTTCGGGGACGGGCAGTTCTGGCAGGTGCTGCTGGCCACCGTGGTGTTCGCGGCGGCCTGCGTCGGCTCGACGCTCGCCGTCGGGTGCGCCCTCGCCGTCCTGCTCACCCGGGTGCGCGCCGTGCCGCGGCTGGCGCTGATGCTGGCCGCGCTCGGGGCGTGGGCCACCCCGGCCGTCACCGGTTCCACGGTGTGGCTGTTCCTGTTCGACCCGGACTTCGGCCCCGTCGACCGGATCCTCGGCCTCGGCGACCACTCGTGGACGTACGGCCGCTACAGCGCCTTCCTGCTCGTGCTCCTCGAAGTCGTCTGGTGCTCCTTCCCGTTCGTGATGGTCACCGTCTACGCCGGGATCCGCGCCGTGCCCGCCGAGGTCCTGGAGGCCGCCGAGCTGGACGGCGCCTCGCAGTGGCGGATCTGGCGCTCCGTGCTCGCCCCGATGCTCCGCCCTATCCTCACCGTCGTGACCATCCAGTCCGTTATCTGGGACTTCAAGGTGTTCACGCAGATCTACGTCATGACGAACGGCGGCGGCATCGCCGGCCAGAACATGGTCCTCAACGTGTACGCCTACCAGCAGGCGTTCGCGTCCTCGCAGTACGGCCTCGGCTCCGCGATCGGCGTCGTGATGCTGCTGATCCTGCTGGCCGTCACGCTGGTGTACCTGCGGCTGCTGCGCAGGCAGGGGGAGGAGCTGTGACCGTCGTGAATCTTGTGCGCGGCTTTCTGCGCCGTCCGGGGCGCGCGGCGGCCGAGACCACCGCCCTGCTCATCGCCGCGGTGGTCGCCTTCCCGCTCTACTGGATGGTGCTGAGCGCCTTCAAACCGGCCGGTGAGATCCAGTCGTCCACGCCCCGCCCGTGGACCCTCGCGCCGTCCCTGGACTCCTTCCGCAGGGTCTTCGGGCAGCAGGAATTCGGCCGTTACTTCGTCAACAGCCTGGTCGTCGCGTGCAGCGTCGTGGTCGTCTCGGCGCTGATCGCGTTCCTCGCCGCGACCGCCGTCACCCGATTCCGGTTCCGCTTCCGCACCACCCTGCTGATCATGTTTCTCGTGGCCCAGATGGTGCCCGTGGAGGCGCTCACCATCCCGCTGTTCTTCCTCATGCGGGACTTCGGCCAGCTGAACACGCTCGGTTCGCTGATCCTGCCCCACATCGCCTTCTCGCTGCCCTTCGCGATCTGGATGCTGCGGGGGTTCGTGAAAGCGGTCCCCGAGGCGCTGGAGGAGGCCGCCTACATCGACGGCGCGAGCCGTGCGCGATTCCTCTGGCAGATCCTTTTCCCGCTCGTGCTGCCGGGACTGGTGGCGACGAGCGTCTTTTCCTTCATCTCGGCCTGGAACGACTTCCTGTTCGCCAAGTCGTTCATCATCAGCGACACCTCGCAGTCGACCCTGCCGATGGCCCTCCTCGTGTTCTACAAGCCGGACGATCCCGACTGGGGAGGCGTCATGGCAGGCTCCACGGTGATGACGATTCCGGTGCTGATCTTCTTCGTACTCGTACAGCGACGACTGGTCTCGGGACTGGGCGGAGCGGTTAAGGACTGACGTGATGGAACTGATTCCGGCACCCGTGCGGGTCCACGGCGGGAGCCCCGGCCGCACCCGCCTGGACGAGCGCACCCGGCTCGTGGCCGGGCCCGGCACCGAGGGCGTCGCACGCCTGCTGCGGGCGACCCTCGGCGCGGCCACCGGCTTCTCCCTCCCGGAGGGCGGCGACCTCGCGGGAGGTGGTGACCTCGCAGGGGGTGGCAACGCGCCCTCCCGCATCGAGCTCGGCCTCGACCCGGGACTGCCCCCGGAGGGCTACCGGCTCACCGTCGGCGACGGCGAGGTCCAGATCCGCGGCGGCGGCGCGGCGGGCGTCCTGTGGGGCGCCCAGACCCTGCGGCAACTGCTCGGCCCCGACGCGTTCCGCTCCGCGCCGCTGCGGCCCGGCCGGGACTGGGAACTGCCCGACGTCACCGTCGAGGACGAGCCCCGCTTCGCCTGGCGCGGCCTCATGCTCGACGTCTCACGGCACTTCATGCCCAAGGACGGCGTGCTGCGCTACCTCGATCTGATGGCCGCCCACAAACTCAACGTCTTCCACTTCCACCTGACGGACGACCAGGGCTGGCGCGTCGAGATCACGCGGTACCCGAAGCTCACCGAGACCGGATCCTGGCGTTCGCGGACGAAATTCGGTCACCGCGCCTCGACCCTGTGGGAGGAGAAGCCGCACGGGGGCTTCTACACCCAGGACGACATCCGGGAGATCGTCGCCTACGCCGCCGAGCGGCATATCACCGTCGTCCCCGAAATCGACGTACCGGGGCATTCGCAGGCCGCCATCGCCGCGTATCCGGAACTCGGCAACACCGACGTCGTCGACACCGCCGCCCTGACCGTCTGGGACACCTGGGGGGTCTCCCCCAACGTGCTCGCCCCCACCGACAACACCCTCCGCTTCTACGAGGGGGTGTTCGAGGAACTCCTGGACCTGTTCCCCTCGGAGTTCATTCACATCGGCGGCGACGAATGCCCCAAGGAGCAGTGGAAGGCGTCGCCGTCCGTGCAGGCGCGCATCCGGGAACTCGGACTGGCCGACGAGGACGAACTCCAGTCGTGGTTCATCGGCCACTTCGACGAGTGGCTCCGCGGGCGGGGGCGCCGGCTCATCGGCTGGGACGAGATCCTGGAGGGCGGACTCGCCAAGGGCGCCGCCGTGTCCTCCTGGCGCGGCTACGGCGGCGGGATCGCCGCCGCGCGGGCCGGACACGACGTGGTCATGTGCCCCGAGCAGCAGGTCTACCTCGACCACCGGCAGGCCGCCGGCGAGGACGAACCGGTGCCGATCGGGTTCGTGCGCACCCTGGAGGACGTCTACCGCTTCGAGCCGGTGCCCGCCGAACTCGACGCGGAACAGGCCGCACACGTGCTGGGCACCCAGGCCAACCTGTGGACCGAGGTGATGGAGAACCCCGCGCGCGTGGACTACCAGGCATTCCCCAGGCTGGCCGCGTTCGCCGAGGTGGCCTGGAGTCGTCTCCCGGCCCCCGCGGAACGGGACTTCGACGCCTTCGCCCGGCGGATGGCCGCCCACTACCGGCGCCTCGACGCGCTCGGCGTCGCCTACCGGCCGCCCACCGGGCCCCGGCCCTGGCAGCGCCGCCCCGGGGTGGCCGGCCGCCCGCTGGACGGCCCGCCGCCGAACCGCTGACCCTCCGAACGCACAGTTGATCACCCGAACACACAAGGGAAAAAGCACCCGAGGATCACCGGGGAGTGTCAATCGGAGCGCACCACGAAAGGTGTGGCAAATCCGCCCATCTCGCTTCTGAGGTGGGCGAATGCCTCCTAGTGGACCCCTGCGTCAGGCACTCCCGAAGATGTGCCAGAGTTGCCACGTCCGCCCTGTCAGCACGTACCGTACGGCAGCAGCAGGCGGGACCAGCTGGGACCAGGTGGGGCAGCGGGA
Source organism: Streptomyces sp. NPDC026672 (assembly GCF_040638185.1). Lineage (NCBI taxonomy): Bacteria > Bacillati > Actinomycetota > Actinomycetes > Kitasatosporales > Streptomycetaceae > Streptomyces > Streptomyces sp. NPDC026672. Next base: position 40,277 of record NZ_JBEZXS010000025.1, on the reverse strand, counting down.
AGGGGCAGCCGGTTTGACCACGCACGCACCGCACACGGCGCAGGCCGTCACGCTGCCCACGACGCTGGACGAAGCCGTGGCGGCGCTCACGGCCCTGCCCGCCGCCGTCCCGGTGGCCGGCGGCACCGACCTCATGGCCGCCGTCAACTCCGGCCAGCTGCGGCCCGCCGCCCTGGTGGGCCTCGGACGGATCAGCGAGATCCGCGGCTGGCAGTACCTGGACGGGCACGCGCTGCTCGGCGCCGGTCTCACCCACGCGCGGATGGGCCGCCCCGACTTCGCCGCCCTGATCCCGGCGCTGGCCGCCGCCGCCCGCGCCGCCGGACCGCCGCACATCCGCAACGCGGGCACCCTGGGCGGCAACATCGCCTCGGCCGCGCCCACCGGGGACGCGCTCCCGGTGCTGGCCGCGCTGGAGGCGATCCTGGTCATCGCCGGCCCGGACGGCGCCCGCCGGGAGATCCCCGTCTCGCACCTGCTCGCGGGCGTCGAGATGCTGCGCGGCGGCGAGCTGATCGGCTTCGTGCGCGTGCCCCTGCTGCACGCGCCCCAGGTCTTCCTGAAGGCGACCGGCCGTACCGGGCCCGGCCGCGCGGTGGCGTCCGTCGCGCTCGTCCTCGACCCCGCCCGGCGCGGGGTGCGGTGCGCCGTCGGAGCCATAGCGCCGATGCCGCTGCGCCCCCTGGACGCCGAGCAGTGGGTCGCCCAGCTCATCGACTGGGACAACGACCGCGCGATCGTCCCCGAGGCACTGACCGCCTTCGGGGAGTACGTCGCGGCGGCCTGCATCCCCGACCCGGCGCCGGAACCCGACGGCTCGGTGCCGCAGCTTCCGCCCGCCGTACTGCACCTGCGGCGCACCGTGGCCGCGCTGGCCCGACGAGCACTGGGGAGGGCGCTGTCGTGACCGACGACCAGCACGCGGAGGGCGGCACGCCCCCGGGCGGCGGACGCTGGGACCCGCACCCCCAGGGCGACTACGACGACGGCGCCACCGCGTTCGTGAAGCTCCCCGAGGGCGGCATCGACGCCCTCCTGGCCGCCGACAGCCCGCTCGCCGCGCCCGGCCACGGATACGTGCCGCCGCGGATAGCGGCCTCGCCCGGCGGCCCCGAGCAGGCGGGCCAGGACGGCTGGGGGATGCCGGCCGACGGCTCCGGGTGGCCCGACCCGAACGCGGTTCCCCAGGACACGGGCGCGGGCGACCGGTTCACCTACCCGCCCGCGGCCACCCAGCAGTGGACCTACGAGGAGCCCGCGCAGGCGGCACCCGGGCACGACGTGACCGGTCAGTGGTCCATTCCGGTGGCGGGCGGCGACCTGCCGGACGAATCGGGCGAGTTCACCACGTCCGCGCTGGTCGAGCAGTGGGGCGGCACACCCCCGGCGACCCTGCCCGGCGGCGCCTCCGCCCCCTGGGCGAACGAGCCCGCGGGCGGGCCCTGGGGCGAGCGGCCCCCGGCGCACCCCGAGGACACCGCACCGGGGAACCCCGAGAACCTCGCGAACCTCACGAACCCCGAGGGCTACGCGCCCCAGGCGCCGTACCAGGGCGGCCCGCCGTCGCACGGCGCGGGCATCCGGCTCCCGGAGGGCCCCGGCGCCCCCGCCGGACCCGGCCAGGGCCTGCTGCCGCCCGGACCCGGCCACGACCCGGCCGCGGCGCACGCGGCCGGACAGGCCCTCGCGCCGCACGAGGCGCCCGCCCCCGCACCGCACGCCGCTCCCGCGCCCCACGAGGCGCACCGGCCGCACGAGACGCCTCCGGGCCACCGCGCGCACCCGGCGCACGACGAGGAACGGCCTCACGCCGAAGCCGCCGGAGCCGCCCCCGAGTTCGCCCCCGAGACGGACGGGATGCCCGGGGCCGTCGAGCGGCCGGCGGCGGACGGGACGGACGGGGCGACCCGGGCCGCGGACGGCCCCGCCGAGGCCCCTGAGCGCCCCGCTGAGCGCCCCGCGGGCCCCGACCCGGCCGCGGGTGCCGGAGACGGTCCGGAGGGCGCCGAGACGGCCGTCACGGACGACGCCCCCGAGGCCGACCCCGCCGAACCGCTCCCCGCCCCGCACGACGACCACCCGTCCGCCTCCTACGTCCTGCGGGTCAACGGCGCCGACCGGCCCGTGGCCGACGCCTGGATCGGCGAGTCGCTGCTCTACGTGCTGCGCGAGCGGCTCGGCCTCGCCGGCGCCAAGGACGGCTGCTCCCAGGGCGAGTGCGGCGCCTGCAACGTCCAGGTGGACGGCCGGCTCGTCGCCTCCTGCCTGGTGCCCGCCGTCACCGCGGCCGGCAGCGAGGTCCGCACCGTCGAGGGCCTGGCCGTCGACGGACAGCCCTCCGACGTGCAGCGGGCCCTCGCCAAGTGCGGTGCCGTGCAGTGCGGTTTCTGCGTGCCCGGCATGGCGATGACCGTCCACGACCTGCTGGAGGGCAACCCGTCGCCCACCGAGATGGAGGCCCGCCAGGCCCTGTCCGGCAACCTGTGCCGCTGCTCCGGCTACCGGGGCGTCCTGGACGCCGTCCAGGAGGTCGTCGCCGAACGCGAGGCGCACGCCGCGGCCGACGCCGAGGCGGACGCGGGCGAACCCCGCATCCCGCACCAGGCGGGCCCGGGCGCCGGCGGCGTCAACCCCGCGGCGTTCGACTCCCCGGGGCAGCACGACCAGCCCTACGGCCATGACGGAGGCCAGGCGTGAGCAACGAGACCGCCACCGCCACCAGCGCTCCCGAGACCCCGGCCCCCGAGCAGCCGCCGCACGGCCTCGGCGCCTCGCTGCGGCCGGCCGACGCCCGCGCCAAGACCGAGGGCACCTTCCCGTACGCGGCCGACCTGTGGGCCGAGGGCCTGCTGTGGGCCGCGGTCCTGCGCTCCCCGCACCCGCACGCGCGCATCGTCTCCATCGACACCACCCACGCGCGCGAGATGCCCGGCGTCCACGCCGTCGTCACCCACGAGGACGTGCCCGGCACCCCGCGCCACGGCCGGGGCACGCCCGACCGCCCGGTGTTCGCCTCCGAGGTCGTACGGCACCACGGCGAGCCCATCGCCGCCGTCGCCGCCGACCACCCCGACACCGCGCGGATGGCCGCCGCCGCCGTCATCGTCGAGTACGAGGTGCTCGACCCGATCACCGACCCCGAGCGGGCGTTCGAGGCCGAGCCGCTGCACCCCGACGGCAACCTGATCCGGCACATCCCGCTGCGCCACGGCGACCCCGACGCGGCCGGTGACATCGTCGTCGAGGGTTTGTACCGCATCGGGCGCCAGGACCCCGCCCCCATCGGCGCCGAGGCCGGTCTCGCCGTGCCGCGGCCCGACGGCGGCGTCGAGCTCTACACGGCGTCCACCGACCCGCACACCGACCGCAACGCCGCGGCGGCCTGCTACGGCCTGTCGCCCGAACAGGTGAAGATCGTCGTCACCGGGGTGCCCGGCGCCACCGCCGACCGCGAGGACCAGGGCTTCCAGATCCCGCTCGGACTGCTCGCCCTGAAGACGGGCTGCCCGGTCAAACTCACGGCCACGCGCGAGGAGTCCTTCCTCGGCCACGCCCACCGCCACCCCACCCTGCTGCGCTACCGCCACCACGCGGACGCCGAGGGCAGGCTCGTCAAGGTCGAGGCCCAGATCCTCCTCGACGCCGGACCCTACGCCGACACCTCCGCCGAGTCCCTGGCCGCCGCGGTGTCCTTCGCCTGCGGGCCGTACGTCGTGCCCAACGCCTTCATCGAGGGCTGGGCCGTGCGCACCAACAACCCGCCCTCCGGCCATGTGCGCGGCGAGGGCGCCATGCAGGTGTGCGCCGCCTACGAGGCGCAGATGGACAAGCTCGCCAAGAAGCTCGGCCTCGACCCGGCCGAGGTCCGGCTGCGCAACGCGCTCGCCACCGGTGACGTCCTGCCGATCGGCCAGACGGTGACCTGCCCGGCCCCCGTCATCGAACTCCTGGAGGCCGTACGGGACTTCCCGCTGCCGCCGCTGCCCAAGGACACCCCCGAGGACGAGTGGCTGCTGCCCGGCGGCCCCGAGGGCGCGGGCGAACCGGGCGCCGTGCGCCGGGGCGTGGGCTACGGCCTGGGCATGGTGCACATGCTCGGAGCGGAGGGCGCCGACGAGGTCTCGACGGCCACCGTGAAGATCCACGACGGTGTCGCCACCGTGCTGTGCGCGGCCGTGGAGACCGGCCAGGGCTTCACCACGCTCGCCCGGCAGATCGTCCAGGAGACCCTGGGCATCGACGAGGTCCACGTGGCGCCCGTCGACACCGACCAGCCCCCGGCCGGTCCGGGCTGCCGCGGCCGGCACACCTGGGTGTCCGGCGGGGCCGTGGAACGCGCGGCGAAGATGGTCCGCACCCAGCTGCTCCAGCCCCTGGCGCACAAGTTCGGGATGTCGACCGAACTGCTCCAGATCACCGACGGCAAGATCACCTCGTACGACGGTGTGCTGTCGACCACCGTCACCGAGGCGATGGACGGCAAGGAGCTGTGGGCCACCGCCCAGTGCCGGCCGCACCCGACCGAGCCGCTGGACGGCGCCGGGCAGGGCGACGCCTTCGTGGGGCTCGCGTTCTGCGCGGTCCGCGCGGTGGTCGACGTCGACATCGAACTCGGCTCGGTACGGGTCGTGGAGCTGGCCGTCGCCCAGGACGTGGGCCGGGTGCTCAACCCGGCGCAGCTCGTCGCGCGCATCGAGGCGGGCGTCACCCAGGGCGTCGGCATCGCGCTCACCGAGAACCTGCGCACCCCGCGCGGGCTGATCCGCCACCCCGACCTCACCGGGTACGCACTGCCCACCGCCCTGGACGCCCCGGACATCCGGATCGTCAAGCTCGTCGAGGAGCGGGACGTCGTCGCGCCCTTCGGCGCCAAGTCGGTCAGCGCGGTGCCCGTGGTGACCTCGCCCGCGGCCATCGCCTCCGCCGTGCGGGCCGCGACCGGACGCCCCGTCAACCGGCTGCCGATCCGGCCGCAGGCCGCGGTGGTGACCGGCCAGTGAGCACGCCGCCCGAGGAGCCCCGCTACGAACCTCCGCCCAGCGTCGGCAAGTTGCTGATCTGGATCGTGCTGTTCGTGCTGGCGGCGGTCGTCGTGGTGCTGGGCGGCATCTACTTCACCTGAGGCGCCGTGGGCCGGGTCGTGCGCCTGTGACGGGCGTGACACATCCGAGCCGTCCGGGACGCAACGCGGGAGGCGTTTCGGGCGTCTTGATGGACATGGGGCGTTGTCAGTGGGGCGGCGTAGTGTTCTGAGCAGTGGGGAGCGGGCCGCCTCCGGCAGGACGGCCGCGCCCTCCGTCAGGACCGAGTGCCGTCCACGACGTACCACGGAAATCGCGGGGGAAGCGATGAGCACGACCGACACCGCAGTCGCGGCGATCACGCTGACCGAGGACCAGCTCGGTCCGCTCGTCACGCATGTGCCGACGCGCGGGCTGCTGACCGGGCCCGGACTGCCGGGCGGCAGCGGGCTGCTGACGTTCGCGCCGCTGCGCGCGGCGGGCCTGCGCACGCTCGCGGACGTCACCGAGGGGCCCGCCCGGCTCGCGGAGGAGCTGCGGGACCGGCTGGTGATAGGGCAGCTCCTCGCGCCCGCGGGGATGGAGCCCGAGTCCATCCTGCTCGACGGCGGCACGGGCGAGGTGCGCTCGGCGTCCCTGCTGTTCCCCTCCGACAGTCTTCCGCTCGCGCCCTCCCTGGAGGTGCTGCTGCGGTTCGCGGCGGTCACGGAGGAACTGGCCGGGCTGCGCGGCCGGTTCGCGTCCTTCGCGGGGCAGTACGGCACGAAGACCGCGACCGAGGTCTCCCGGCAGCTCCTCGCGCTGTTCGAGGAGGGCACGGGCGGCGAGGTCCCGCCGTACTGGAAGGCCGCGGCGCTGATCCGGCCGCTCGCCCTGATCGCGGGCCCCGGCACCGAGTCCGGGCTCGTCCTCGACCTGCCGGGGCGGCTCCTGGACCAGGAGTTCGGCACCGGCCGCATGGTCCGCTTCGAGGACGTCGACTTCCCGGCGGCGCTCACCCACGAGCCGACCCGGCGGTTCCTGCGCGAGACGGGGATGCCGGAGGACGCAGGGCTGTTCCAGATCGACACGGACGTGCCGCTGCCGACGCTCACGGAGTACTACACGGACGAGCGGGCGGGCGAGTACCCCCTCGACCTGCTGCCGGCCCACGCGGACCGGCTGATACGCCTCGGCTACCTGGTCGAGGACAACAGCCTGGTGGTCGACGGCTCGACGGGCGCGGTGCTCAACTTCAGCGAGCCGGACGCGGCGCTGTACCCGCTGAACACGGACGTCTCCACGCTCGCCTTCACGCTTTGGCTGCTGCACCACGAGCGCCGGATCGACGAGCATCTGGGCGGCGAACTCACGACGGACGCGTACGACCAGCTGGCGGCCACGATGCTCCAGGTCCTGACCACGATCGACCCGACCCCCCTCACGACGGAGGCGTCCTGGCACTACTGGACGGAAGCCTTCCAGGACGAGGCCGGCGGAGTCCTCTGACCCCGGCCTCGGGTGGGCCAGCACCCTGACGGGCGCTCACTGTCCGGCCATGCTCCAGACCGGTGCTTTCGAGGTCGGCCCAGACGTGTTTGCCGTCAGGGAGCGGTTCGACGCCCCACGCGATGGAGACGGCGGCGACGAGGGCCAGTCCCCGGCCGTCGAGTGCGTCCGGTCCGACGGGCCGTCGGCGCGGGAGTTGATGGCTCCGGTCCTCCACACCCACCCGGACCCGTACGTCGGTGAGGCGTTGGACCGTGACCCGGATCGTTCCCGAGTCCGGCGCGTGTTGGACGCAGTTCGTCGTCAGCTCCGAGACGACCAACTGCGCGTCCGCCCGCAGGTCCGTCAGCTGCCACTCCAGAAGCGCCCGCCGGACGAGCCGACGGGCCTCGGGCACCGACCCGGCGACGGGTGGGAGAACGAGCCCGCAGGAGTTCTCGCCGTAGCTCCACTTCTGCGGGGAACCGAGGTGGATGTCATTCACCGGTCCGCCTCTCGCGGGTCAGACGGGACCGGGCCCTGGTAATCAGCTCACCGGTGAGGTACGGCTTCGCCAGAGCACCGGGAGTCCACAACGGGACGGACCAGTAACAGGGGCCCGAGTCCGGATCGGTCGCCGAGGGCGGCGGCACCCCGAGGCGGCGGTCACGGCCGATGAACTCGACGTCGTCACAGCGGGACGCCCATGTGGGCCGGGACCGCTCGCTCGGTTCGACGAGCACGTAGTAGTGCTGGGCATGCCGCTCGAAGAAGACCGGGCCGTCACGCAACTCCCACGCCAGACAGGCGTCGACCTCGGCGGGGGACACCGACCGGACGAACGCGTGCACGAGCCGGGCGTCGATGCGCACGACGTTGAACGTGACTCCCACCCGCAGCGGTGCGTGGCCGGACTCCATCCATTCCGCACGGGCCCGCGCGGGGTCGTCGGCCACCGTGAGCAGCCACCGTTCCAAGGCGCGCATCCGCTCCGCCTCCAGGGCAAGGGCTCGCGCCCGAACCAGCTCCCACCGCTCGTCGTCGGACAACTCCCCTTGCAACGCAAGGGCGAAGGTCTTCGCTTGTGCACTTGCTGATCCACTCATCGCCACGCCTTGATCGGGAACGGGAAGGGTGAGCCCCCAACGAGGAACGTCGGCAGGGCCGTTGGCCGCGCAACGACGGCGCGGCTGATGGCAGTCAGTGACCAGAGGCGCCATCAGCCGGTCGAATCCGGTCGTCACGAGACGTCCACTCGGGGACCAGGTCGGCCAACGCCTCCTGCAGCGCGTCCGCATCGGTGAGCTGGATCGTTCCCCGCCGTGGAGGTACGAGCCAGTAGGTGCCGGGTGGCGTCCGACGGTCGGCAGGCGGAAGTACGAGATCCGTCGTGACAACCAGCGGTCCCGGGTTGGGCATCGGCGGCCAGGCGGTGGTCGAGCCGACCGCGACGAAGAAGTAGACGGCAGGTCCGTCCGGGTCCACCGCAACGGTGCCCGGGGGATTCAGCTGGGCGAGTGCCTGGAGGCCGAAATACCGGGCGACCCTGACAAGCACCCAGCTTTTCCGTTGTGTCACGGCCTCCTTGGAGCACACGAAGACGGACGGCGACTCTGTCATCACCTGGGTCTCATCTCGTCGGCGACTGCGGTCAGCAGGAAGGTATGCCGCTTTCGGGCCGACGACCTGAACTGAGAGTTCGGGGGAACAACCAGTTCGGGCTCATGCAATCCCGAGGCGTTCGGCCAGGTCGGACACCTGCCGCCGGTAGGTCGGCCGTACGCGGTGGAGGAGACTGGTCACCAGGCCGACGGCGGAGGCGCTCCGGGTCATGTCCTCGCTGCTCAACTTCTCCAGGTCCAGGAGGTGTACGAGAACGGCCGCGTCATCCCGCCGGAGGTCATAGCAGCGTGCGAGTTCGAGTGTGAAGGTGAACTGCCTCTCGCGGCTCGGGAGTTGAGAGACATCCACCTCGTCCGCCCGGCGCAGCCCTTCTGCGCTCCGACCGGCGAGCATTTCGATGCTGAGAGCGTGCAGGTGGATGTTGACCGGGCCGAAAACGGTCCACATGACGTTCGAGTCGCCGGCCTTCCTGCCGAGCGGGGCCGCCTTTTGGAGCAGCCGATCGCGGGCATCCCACCACTTCTTGCTCTGTGCCTCCGCCACGACGCGAACGAGTTCGAGCGCTCCTTGCATTGCGGCAGTTTCCGCGCTCTCCGTGAGGGTGCCGAGGTCGTCGATCGCGATGCGGGCGACCTCCTCGGCCTCCTGAGCGCCGCCGTTCTGTGAGAGGAGGCTGTGTCCCAAGTTCCACTGCGCCGCAGCGAGCCGGATGGGATCGTCCGCGTCCTCCGCGGCTCGGCGAGCCCGATCGGCAACCATGAGGGAGAGGTCGAGGCGGCCGGATCGGCGGCAGTAGGAGCGCAGGAGACCGTAAAGATCGGCCGCGGCGCGCAGTACGTCGCGCCGAGCTGTCGCGTCGCTCGACGTACGGTGCGCTCGTACGGAACGCTCCATGTCCTCGATAAGAGCCGGGAGCACGGTCTCGATCTCGGTGAAACGTTCCTCGCTGGTCTGCCAGGTTCGCCACGCCTCTTCAACTCGGTCCCGGAGTTCCGTCGGTCCCGCCGCCACGTCTTCGCGCGGCGAGCCGTACCCCATGAGAGCCCGAGCGATGTCCGGCGTGGTCGTCATCGAGGGTGGAGCCTTCGGGGGAGGCTCGTCGGACAGAAGCGATGCCACCGGGACGTCGAGCTCGGCAGCGATCCGTGCCAGGAGCTTCGACGACGGGGTGCGTTTCCCGTTCTCGATCATCGACAGGTACCGCTCGGAGACTCCGCACAAGCCTGCGACGGCCGCCATCGATCGGTTACCGTGCTTCTTCCGGTAGTGCCTGATCAGTGCCCCGATGGGCAGCCTCGGTTCCATCATCCGCCCTCCCGTGTCACGAGCGTAGGACGGAACCGCTCTGGTGCACGCGCCTTCCGCCACTATCGGGGGACAGACAGATCAACTTCCGGGGAGGGACGGCACGTATGCCTCGTCTGGTCCTGTGGGACATCGACCACACGCTCATCGAGTCGCGCGGCGTAGGGCGCGAACTGTCCGCAGCGGCATTCGAGCAGGTGACGGGTCAACCCATGCGGGAGCAGGCGAAGATCGACGGCATCACAGAGGCCGTCATCTTCCGGGAGACCGCGAAGATGCACGGTCTCAGGACGGACCGGGCCGACTTCGAGCGCTTCGCGCAGGCTCTTGCGGAAGAGCATGTCGAACACGCTCGGGAGCTGACGGAGCGCGGACGCGCGCTCCCGGGCGCGGCAGCGGCTTTGGATGCCCTTGCCGCGGCGAATGTGCGGCAGACCGTGGTGACGGGCAATGTCCGCAAAGTCGCGGAGCTGAAGCTGAACGTCTTCGGTCTCGATAGCCACATCACCTGGGATCTCGGCGCGTACGGAGAGGACGCGGATCTCCGCCCCGCCCTCGTCGGCCTTGCCCTGGACCGCTCATCGACCACGCCGGCGAACACGGTGCTCATCGGTGACACCCCGGCGGACGTCGAAGGCGGGAAGGGGAACGGCGTACGGGTCATCGCTGTCGCAACAGGCCGAAGCTCCGTAGCCGAGCTGCGAGAAGCGGGCGCCGACATAGTCCTCGACGACCTGACCGACACCGCCCTTCTACTCAAGATCATCACGAACCGGACTTGAAGCCGCCCACGGCGTCGGAGTACTTCCCGCCGAGCATCAACGCCACGTGTTGACAGGCTGGCGATACGGGAAGCCGGAAGGACAACTGGAGGGGCGGCACCCTTTCTGAGTGCCGCCCCTCCAGTTGTCCTGGTCAGGCAGTCAGAGGCCGTGGCGGGAATCGAACCCGCGTAACTCGCTTTGCAGACGAGTCCCTAAGCCATTCGGGCACACGGCCGTGCTTGTTGCGTTCCGGCGCGGCTGTGGCGGGGATCGGACCCGCGTGACTCCCCGCGAGCGGAGCTCGCTGTTGGGTGCAGCGCAGGCGAGTCCCTGAGCCCTGTTCGGGCACACGGCCGTGCTTGTTTCGTACCGTCTCGTCGGGTGGGTGGTGTTGTTCCCCCGGCGGTTCGGTGACTTGACCGTACGGGGGTGTGGGATGGGGGTTCAAGGGTTGCGGGGGCGCTGCAATGTGGTTGCCATGTGGCGTTCATGAATCTCCGGGTGTACGACCAAGGTCGCAGGGGCCGTACGACCGGCGACAGGGGCCAAACCCCGTTGTGGGTCTTACGCTGGCGACCATGACCGCCCTGGACCCCCGTGACACCGCCGTCGCGGACGCCGAGCGGGACGACGACGGTGTGCTGAGCCGGTCCTACCGGGCGCTCAGCGTCGGCATCGTCTCCGTCGTCCTGCTGATCGCCTTCGAGGCCACCGCCGTCAGCACGGCCATGCCCGTCGCGGCCCGTGAGCTGCACGGCGTGTCCCTGTACGCGTTCGCCTTCTCCGGCTACTTCACGACCAGCCTGTTCGGGATGGTGCTCGCCGGGCAGTGGTCCGACCGGCGCGGCCCCCTCGCCCCGCTGACCACGGGGATCGCGGCCTTCGCGGCGGGGCTCGTGGTGGCCGGGGCGGCGGGCGCGATGTGGGTGTTCATCCTCGGCCGCGCGGTGCAGGGCCTCGGAGGCGGGCTGGTGATCGTCGCGCTGTACGTCGTCGTCGGCCGGGCCTATCCGGAGCGGCTGCGGCCCGCGATCATGGCGGCGTTCGCGGCCGGGTGGGTCGTACCGTCCGTCGTCGGGCCGCTCGCTGCCGGCACGGTGACCGAACGGCTCGGCTGGCGCTGGGTGTTCATCGGCATCCCGGTGCTGGTCGTACTGCCGCTCGCGCTCGCGCTGCCGCAGATCAGACGGCGGGCGGCCGGCCCGGTGGGGGAGGGGGCGCCGGCCTCCGTCGACCGCCGGCGCATCCGGCTCGCCCTCGCGATCTCCGTGGGCGCGGGGCTTCTCCAGTACGCGGCGCAGGACCTGCGGTGGCTGTCGCTGCTGCCCGGCGCGGTGGGGGCCGGGCTGCTCGTGCCGGCCGTGCTGGGGCTGCTGCCGCGCGGTACGTACCGGGCCGCGCGCGGGCTGCCCTCGGTCGTGCTGCTGCGGGGGCTCGCGGCGGGGTCGTTCATCGCCGCCGAGTCCTTCGTGCCGTTGATGCTCGTCACGCAGCGCGGGCTGTCGCCGACGCTCGCCGGGTTCTCGCTCGCGGCGGGCGGGGTGACCTGGGCGCTGGGGTCGTGGCTCCAGTCGCGGGAGCGGTTCGCGCCGTACCGGGAGCGGCTGATGACGCTGGGGATGGTGCTGGCGGCGGCCGCGATCGCCGTCGCGCCCAGTGTGCTGGTGCACTCCGTGCCGGTGTGGACCGTCGCGGTCGCCTGGGGCTTCGGCTGTTTCGGGATGGGTCTGGTGATCTCCTCCAGCAGCGTGCTGCTGCTCCGGCTCTCCGCGCCGGAGGAGGCCGGCACCAACTCCGCCGCGCTCCAGATCTCCGACGGCCTCTCCAACGTCGTCCTGCTCGCCACGACGGGGGCGGCGTTCGCCGCGCTGGGCGGGGGCAGCGCGGCGACCCCCCTCGACGGCGCCTCCGCGACCCACCCGACGGCCTTCGCGGCGGTCTTCCTCCCCATGTCCGTGGTCGCCCTGGCAGGTGCCTGGGTGACGACCCGCCTGCACGAGAGCCGGCCGTAGTCCGTTCGGCCGGCTGCCACCGCGGAACACACCCCCCCCGTGGATCGTGAGGCCCATGCGGTTGTTGTGATGTGGGTCCCAACGGTCGGCGAGCCGGGGGCGTCGGGGCGTAGGGGGCGGGTGGGCGCCGGTAGGGTGGCCCGGTTGTCATACGTAGCCGGCCGTGCCGTCGCCGACGTCGGGCCGCCCTGCCCCCTGATCAACGGAGACCGTGACTACCACCGCCGCTTCCTCCTCCCACCACCTCTCACCCGCCTTCCCGGGCCGGGCCCCCTGGGGTACGGCCAGCAAGCTGCGTGCCTGGCAGCAGGGGGCGTTGGAGAAGTACGTCCAGGAGCAGCCGCGTGACTTCCTCGCCGTCGCCACCCCCGGCGCGGGCAAGACGACCTTCGCGCTGACGCTGGCCTCCTGGCTGCTGCACCACCACGTTGTGCAGCAGGTGACCGTGGTCGCGCCGACCGAGCACCTGAAGAAGCAGTGGGCGGAGGCCGCCGCGCGCATAGGGATCAAGCTCGACCCCGAGTACAGCGCCGGTCCCCTCAGCAAGGAGTACGACGGCGTCGCCGTGACCTACGCCGGTGTCGGCGTCCGCCCGATGCTGCACCGCAACCGCGTCGAGCAGCGCAAGACCCTCGTCATCCTGGACGAGATCCACCACGCCGGCGATTCCAAGTCCTGGGGCGAGGCATGCCTGGAGGCGTTCGAGCCCGCGACGCGGCGGCTCGCGCTCACCGGCACACCGTTCCGCTCGGACACCAACCCCATCCCCTTCGTGACGTACGAGGAGGACAACGCCGGCATCCGCAGGTCGTCCGCCGACTACACCTACGGGTACGGGTCCGCGCTGTCCGACGGGGTGGTGCGGCCCGTCATCTTCCTCTCCTACAGCGGCAACATGCGCTGGCGCACCAAGGCCGGCGACGAGATCGAGGCCCGGCTCGGCGAGCCCATGACGAAGGACGCCGTCAGCCAGGCGTGGCGCACCGCGCTCGACCCGCGCGGCGACTGGATGCCCAGCGTGCTGCGCGCCGCCGACCAGCGGCTGACCGAGGTCAGGAAGGGCATCCCGGACGCGGGCGCCCTCGTCATCGCCTCCGACCAGGACTCCGCCCGCTCCTACGCCAAGCTGATCCGCGAGATCACCGGCACCAAGGCCACGGTCGTGCTGTCCGACGACGCCGGCGCCTCGCAGCGGATCGACGACTTCAGCGGGGGCGACGACCGCTGGATGGTCGCCGTCCGCATGGTGTCCGAGGGCGTCGACGTGCCCCGCCTCGCGGTCGGGGTGTACGCCACGACCATCTCCACGCCGCTGTTCTTCGCCCAGGCCGTCGGCCGCTTCGTGCGGTCGCGGCGGCGCGGCGAGACCGCCTCCGTCTTCCTGCCGACCATCCCGGACCTGCTCACCTTCGCGAACGAGATGGAGGTGGAGCGCGACCACGCCCTCGACAAGCCGAAGAAGGAGGGCGAGGAGGACCCGTACGCCGAGTCCGAGAAGGAGATGGAGGAGGCGAACAAGGAGCAGGACGAGGACACCGGCGAGCAGGACATGCTGCCCTTCGAGGCGCTGGAGTCCGACGCCGTCTTCGACCGGGTCCTCTACGACGGCGCCGAGTTCGGCATGCAGGCCCACCCCGGCAGCGAGGAGGAGCAGGACTACCTCGGCATCCCCGGCCTGCTGGAGCCCGAGCAGGTGCAACTGCTGCTCCAGAAGCGGCAGGCGCGGCAGATCGCGCACAGCCGCAAGAAGCCCGACAGCGAGGCCGATCTGCTCGAACTGCCCGCCGAGCGGCGGCCGGTGGTCTCGCACAAGGAGCTGATGGCGCTGCGCAAGCAGCTCAACACGCTCGTCGGCGCGTACGTCCACCAGAGCGGCAAGCCGCACGGGGTGATCCACACCGAGCTGCGCCGGGTGTGCGGTGGTCCGCCCAGCGCCGAGGCGACGGCGGGGCAGTTGCAGCAGCGCATCGACAAGGTGCGGGAGTGGGCCACGCGCATGCGGTGAGGGCCGCGGGCATGCGGTGACGCGGGTGGCCGTCCGGCGAACGTATCGGGACGAACACAGGCAGTCCCGAGCGGCCACTGACCGGATTCTGGACGGAGGCTTCCGCTCAGCGAACCGGCTTCGCTACTGTCCGGCTACGCACACGCCCCGTGGCAGCGCCGCCGCGGAGCGCAGCCGTGAAGCGACCGGGTCCGGAGCCGCCGGGCCCCTCTGCCGATCGGCGGCCTCTGAAGCGCGTCGCCGACGGGACTCGGCGGCGCAACCGCCGCGAGGGGCTGCCGGACTCACCACTTAAGGAGTGGGCGTCGTGACCGCGGAGACCTCTCAGACGCTCGACCGGGGACTGCGCGTCCTCAAGCTGCTGGCCGACACGGACCACGGGCTGACCGTCACCGAGCTGTCCGCCCGGCTCGGCGTGAACCGGACGGTCGTGTACCGGCTGCTGGCGACCCTGGAGCAGCACGCGCTCGTGCGGCGGGACCTGGGCGGGCGTGCCCGGGTGGGTCTGGGTGTGCTGCGGCTCGGCCGGCAGGTGCACCCGCTGGTACGGGAGGCCGCGCTGCCGGCGCTGCGGTCGCTGGCCGAGGACATCGGGGCGACGGCGCACCTCACACTGGTCGACGGCACGGAGGCGCTGGCGGTCGCGGTCGTCGAGCCGTCCTGGACGGACTACCACGTGGCCTACCGGGCCGGTTTCCGGCATCCGCTGGACCGGGGCGCCGCGGGCCGCGCGATCCTCTCCGCCCGGCGGGCACCGCGCTCCGAGCCCGGTTACACCCTCACCGAGGGTGGTCTGGAGGCCGGTGCCTGCGGGGCCGCGGCCCCCCTCATCGGGGTGACCGGGGTGGAGGGCAGCGTGGGCGTGGTGATGCTGGCGGACTCGGTGCCGGAGCGGGTCGGACCGCGGGTGGTCGACGCGGCCCGGGAGGTCGCGGAGGCGCTGCGCTGAGGGGCGGCCCGGGTCGCCGCGGGTTGCCTTGCGGTAACGCGGTCCGACCAGGCCGATGGCCGGAAGTGCGCGTCACGTTAGATTGATCCCGTGCTCTCTCGTCTCACGCGTCTCCAGGCCGTCGCCGTGTGCTCCCTGCCCGTCGTGGCACTGATCGCCACCGCGGTGTTCGCGCCCCTGCCGTTCTCGGTGGCACAGCCCGGGATGACGGCGAACGTGCTCGGCGCGTACCGGGACACGCAGGTGATCACCGTGACCGGGGCGCCGACCCGGCGGACGGAGGGGCAGCTGCGGATGACGACCATCGAGGCGACCGGCCCGGACGCCCGGGTCTCGTTCGGCGACGTGGTCGACAACTGGTTCCGCACGGACCGGGCGGTGATGCCGCGCGACGCGGTCTACCCGAGCGGCGACACCGTCAAGGAGATCGAGCGGCACAACACCGCGCAGATGCGGCAGTCCCAGGACGCGGCGACCCGGGCGGCGCTGAAGTACCTGCGTCTGAGCCCCGACGACGTGCGGGTCACGCTGCGGCTGGCCGACGTCGGCGGCCCCAGCGCGGGCCTGCTGTTCTCGCTCGGGATCGTCGACAAGCTGGACGGCGACGGCAGCGGCGGCGACCTCACGGGTGGACGCACCGTCGCCGGTACGGGCACGATCGACGCGGACGGCACGGTGGGCGCGGTCGGCGGGGTGGCCCTGAAGACCCAGGCGGCGCGGCGGGACGGGGCGACGGTGTTCCTGGTGCCGAAGGCGGAGTGCGGCGAGGCCGAGGCCGAACTCCCCAAGGGGTTGCGCCTGGTGCCGGTCACCACGCTCCAGGGGGCGATCGGTTCCCTGGTCGCCCTGGAGAACGGCAAGGGCTCGGTCCCGAGCTGTTAGCGGTTGCCGAGACCCCGGGGCCGCAGCAGGATCTCGGCCAGTGACGCCAGCCAGTCCACCAGCAGGGCCAGCGACACCGTCAGCACCGAGCCGAGGACCAGTACGGGCACGCGCCGGCCGGTGATGCCGTGGGCGATCAGCGCCCCGAGCCCGCCGCCCCCGCCGAACGCCGCGAGGGTCGCCGTGCCGACGTTCAGCACCAGCGCGGTGCGCACCCCCGCGAGGATCAGCGGGACGGCCAGCGGGAGTTCCACCCGGGCCAGCGCGGCGAGCGGGGACATACCGATGCCGCGCGCCGCCTCCAGCAGGTTCGGGTCGCCCGCCCTGAGCCCGGCGACGGTGTGGGACAGCACCGGCAGCACGGCGTAGACGACGATGCCGACGAGCGCCGCCCCGGGGCCGGCGCCGAGCCAGATCACCGGCAGCGCCAGCAGGCCGATCGCCGGCGCGGCCCGTCCCGTGTCGGCGAGCGCCGTCGCCACCGGGGCTGCCCTGCGCAACGCCCGCCGGGTCAGCAGGACGCCCAGCGGGATCGCGACGATCAGCACGAGGAACGTGGAGATCACGGTGAGCCGGACGTGCTGCCACAGGGCCGTGGACACCTGCCCGTCCGACAGGGCGTTCGCGGAGTCCGGGTCCAGGTCGATCTGCCGGAACCACAGCCAGGTCGCCAGCAGCAGGGTCACCAGGAAGGTCGGCAGGAGGGTCAGTTTGCGCCAGGTGAGACGGCACCGGGCGGGGGCACGGGCGGGCGGCGGCGCCGCGTCGGCCCGAGGCGGTCCAAGGACGTCCATCTCCTGGGACGGTGTCAGAACGTCCGCCTCCTGGGACGGTGTCAGAACGTCCGCCTCCTGGGACGGTGTCAGAACGTCCGCCTCCTGGGACGGTGCCACGACGTCCGCCTCCCGGGACGGTTCCAGGACGTCCGCGGGTTGGGGCGCCCGCATGTCGTCCGTGGGTTGGGGCGCCCGCATGCCGTCCGCGGGCTCGGGCACCCCCGTGTCGTCCGTGGGCTCGGGCGCGCTCATGCCCTCGCCCCTCCCACCGCGCCCTCCTGCTCCGTGCGGATCCGCCGGCCGCGGGTCTCCTCCAGCGTGCGCCGGTGCTCCAGTGCCCCCAGCCGGTCGGCCTCCAGCAGCTCGTGCACCGAGTTCACCAGCGTCTCCATGTCGACGACCCCGGTGTACTCACCGTGCCGCCCGGTGACCGCGACCCGGCCGGCGCCGTCCATGAGCACCGCCTCCAGCGCGTCCCGCAGCGTCGCGTCCCCGGACACGTGGCCGTGGACGAGTGTGCCCGCGCGGGCCGGCGAACCCCCGGCCCGCGTCAGGTCCCCGCGCCGCAGCCACTTGTAGGGCCGGCCGCGCCGGTCGAGCAGCAGGATCTCGCCGGTGCCGCTGCCCCGCAGCCGGTCGACGATCTCCTGGAGCGGGGTGTCCACGGTCACCGCCGGACAGCCGCTGATCCGCACGTCCCGTACGCGGGTGAGGTCGAGTCGCTTCAGCGCCGCGCCCGCGCCGACGAACCCGGAGACGAACTCGTCCGCCGGGTGGGTGAGGATCGCCTCCGGGGTGTCGAACTGGGCGATGCGCGAGCCCTCCCGCAGCACCGCGATCCGGTCGCCCAGCTTGATCGCCTCGTCGAAGTCGCGGGTGACGAAGACGATCGTCCTGCGCAGCTCGTGCTGGAGCCGGATCAGCTCCTCCTGGAGGTGGCCACGGGTGACCGGGTCGACCGCGCCGAACGGCTCGTCCATCAGCAGCACGGGCGGATCGGCGGCCAGCGCCCGCGCCAGGCCCACCCGCTGCTGTTGCCCGGCGGAGAGCAGACGCGGATGACGGTCCCGGAACCCGGCCGGGTCGAGGCCGACGAGGTCGAGCAGTTCCTCGACCCGCGCCCCGGTCCGCGCCCTGGACCAGCCGGCCATCCGCGGGACGAGGGAGATGTTCTGGGCGACCGTCATGTGCGGGAACAGACCGGCGGACCGGGCCGACCAGCCCACCTCGCGGCGCAGCAGCACCGGGTCGATGCCGGTGACGTCCTGCCCGTTGATGCGGACACGGCCGCCGGTCGGCTCGATCAGCCGGTTGATCATCTTCAGCACGGTGGACTTGCCCGCCCCGGACGGACCCACGAGGACGACGGTCTCGCCGCCCCGATCTCCATGCTCAGGCCGTCGACGGCGGGCCCCGGACCGCCCGGGTAGCGCTTGGTGAGGTTCTCCAGCTCGACGGTCGCGCCCGTGGCGCCGGTCTCAGACACGGATCCCCCTGGAAATGGTCAGCCGCCCGATCAGGACGTACACGGCGTCGAACAGCAGGGCCAGGACGACGATCCCGAGCGTGCCGGCGAGCACCTGATCGAGCGCGTCGCCGCTGTCCGGGGACGCGAGACCGCGGAAGATCTCGTTGCCGAGCCCCGGCCCCGAGGCGTACGCGGCGATCGCGGTGATGCCCATGAGCATCCGCGTGGAGACCCGGACACCGGTCAGGACCGGCGGCCACACCAGCGGCAGCTCCACCCGCAGCAGCCGCGTCGAGCGGGACATGCCGATGCCGCGGGCCGTCTCCACCAGCGCCGGGTCGATCCCGCGCAGGCCCACGACCGTGTTGCGCGCCACCGGCAGCAGCCCGAACAGGATCAGGGTGATCACCGTCGGCGGCACACCCGTGCCCACCAGCGGGACCAGCAGGCCGATCACCGCCAGGGACGGAACGGCCAGGACGGTCGAGGTGCCGAGCACGGCCGGGCGGGCGGCCCACGCGCCGCGGTGGGCGACGACGCCGACGGCGGCCCCGACGAGCGTCGCCACCACCACGCACGGGAGGACGACGCCCGCGTGTCCGCAGGCGTCCGTGAGGAGCTGCTGGTGACGGGTGGTCAGGAACTCCCAGAAGCTCACGCGGTCACCCCCTGGTCGGCGGCCTGGTCCCGGCCCGGTCCCCCGCGGAGGCTCACCCCCCTCGGCTCACTCGTGCAGCGCGGCCTGCTCCACCAGCGGGATGATCCGCAGCGGAACGGGGTTCTCCATGACGATCGCCGTGGAGGCCCGGACGATGCCATCAAAACCGACAACCAGGTCGATCACCCGCTGGAGATCCGCGTTCGAGCGGGCCACCAGCCGGCACAGCATGTCCCCGGTGCCGGTCGTGGTGTGCAGCTCCAGCACCTCCGGCACGGTCGACAAGTGCGCCCGCACGTCCGGCCCTTGGCCCTGCCGGATCTGGAGCGTGGCGAAGGCCGTCACGGGATAGCCGAGGGCCGCCGGATCGACCTGCGGACCGAATCCGCGGATCACTCCATTCGACTGAAGCCGGTCGAGCCGCGCCTGCACCGTGCCCCGCGCCACCCCCAGCCGCCGCGACATCTCCAGGACCCCGATCCGCGGCTCCCGCGCGAGCAGCACGATGATGCGCCCGTCCAGATGATCGATCGCCACGCTCACTCCCCGCAGGTCATCCTGTACAGAAAGGCCGTCGATACGGCCGTACTGCTGAACATGTTGTCCAGTGAATACGCAGACTATTGCGCACCTTGCAGGGCAGGGTCACGCTTCGGGCATGACGCAGACCACACACCACACTCCCGACACCGCCCGGCAGGCCGACCCCTTCCCGGTCAAGGGAATGGACGCGGTCGTCTTCGCCGTGGGCAACGCCAAGCAGGCCGCGCACTACTACTCCACCGCCTTCGGCATGACCCTGGTCGCCTACTCCGGACCGGAGAACGGCAGCCGCGAGACCGCGAGCTACGTGCTGGAGAACGGCTCCGCCCGCTTCGTGTTCACCTCCGTCATCAAGCCCGCCACCGACTGGGGCCGCTTCCTGGCCGGACACGTGGCCGAGCACGGCGACGGCGTCGTCGACCTCGCCATCGAGGTCCCCGACGCCCGCGCCGCGCACGCCTACGCCGTCGAGCACGGCGCCCGCTCCCTCGCCGAGCCGTACGAGGTCAAGGACGAGCACGGCACCGTCGTCCTCGCCGCCGTCGCCACCTACGGCGAGACCCGCCACACCCTCGTCGACCGCTCCGGCTACGACGGCCCCTACCTGCCCGGCTACACCGCCGCCCGGCCGCTCGTCGAGCCCCCGGCCCAGCGCACCTTCCAGGCGATCGACCACTGCGTCGGCAACGTCGAACTCGGCCGCATGAACGAGTGGGTCGGCTTCTACAACAAGGTCATGGGCTTCACGAACATGAAGGAGTTCGTGGGCGACGACATCGCCACCGAGTACAGCGCGCTGATGTCCAAGGTCGTCGCCGACGGCACGCTCAAGGTCAAGTTCCCGATCAACGAGCCCGCCGTCGCCAGGAAGAAGTCCCAGATCGACGAGTACCTGGAGTTCTACGGCGGCGCCGGCGTCCAGCACATCGCGCTCAACACCAACGACATCGTGCGGACCGTACGCACCATGAGGGCCGCGGGCGTCGAGTTCCTCGACACCCCCGACAGCTACTACGACACCCTCGGCACCTGGGTCGGCGACACCCGCGTCCCCCTCGACACCCTGCGCGAGCTGAAGATCCTCGCCGACCGCGACGAGGACGGCTATCTGCTGCAGATCTTCACCAAGCCGGTCCAGGACCGCCCGACCGTCTTCTTCGAGATCATCGAGCGGCACGGCTCCATGGGCTTCGGCAAGGGCAACTTCAAGGCCCTGTTCGAGGCCATCGAGCGCGAACAGGAACGACGCGGCAACCTCTGAGCCACCCCCCGAAGGGGTCCGGCGCCACCCCCGGGCGCCGGACCCCGCCCGCTCACCACACGGGCGCCGGCTCCTGCGGGACCTCACCCAGATCGTCCAGCGCCGTCCGCGCCTCCTTCACCCGTTCGGGCGAGAAGTACGGGTTGATCTGCAACGCCTCCTTCAGATGGCGCCGGGCGAGCGCGTCGTCGCCCAGCTCCCGCTCGATCACACCCCGGTGGAACACGTACAGCGCGCTGCGCACCCCACCGCCCTTCGCCTTGTCCGTCGCCCGCTTCGCGAACCCCAGCCCCTCCTGCGGCTCACCCGCCCGGTACAGCGCCCAGCCCAACGCGTCCGCGACCTCGATCCCCGGCTGCCGCTCCCACTCCTCCCGCAGCAGCCGCACCGCCTCCTGCGGATCACCGTGGTCCGCCTCGAACTGCCCGAGCACCAGCGCGTCGTCGACCCCGCCCGACGTCTCCCGCTCCACCCGCTCCCGCAACAGGCCGTAACGCGCCTGTGCCTCCCGCTCCTTGCCCAGCGACTCGTACAACTCGCCCAGCTCCAGGGCGTACTGGGGACTCGGCCGGCCGGCGAGCGCGCGGGTGTAGGCGTCCAGCGCCTCCTTCGTGCGGCCCAGCGCGGCCAGCGCCCTGCCCTGTCCGGCGAACGCCGCCGACTGGTCCGGGTCCAGCCGTACCGCCGCCTCGAAGTGCCGCAGCGCGTCCTCCCGGTCCCCGCGCTCCCAGGACAGCTGCCCCGTCCGCTCCAGATACGCCGCCTGCTCGGCCGGGGTGCGCGCCGCCGCCGCGGCATCCGTGAGCTGCGCCGTCGCGTCCTCCCGCCAGCCCCGGTCGCGGTAGACGGCCGCCGCCCGCGCCATCACGGCCGGCCGTGCCTCGTCCCCGGCGCGCAGCCCCATCAGCTCGTCCAGCGCCGAGCGGGCCGCCTTGTAGTCGCCGAGGCCCGTGTACGCCTCGATCAGCGGCGGGTACGCCGACCACCGCTTCGGCTCCAGCTTCAGCACCTGCTCACCGCGGCGCCTGGCCTCGCCGTAGTCCCGGCGGGCGTTCGCCAGCGCGGTCAGCCCCTCCAGCGCCTCGGTGTTGCGCTCGCCCCGCGCCTCCAGCGAACTGTCCAGCGCCCGCTCGGCCCTCGGGTAGTCCGCCGCGTCGGCCGTGCGCAGCGCCCGCTCCACATAGGCCGTGCCGAGCACCGCCCACGCAGGCGCGTCCCCCGGGCGGGTCCGCAGATACCGTTCCCGGTCGGTGATCACCGCCGTCAGATCGGGCAGCGCGGCCGGCACCCCGGCCGTGACCGACGTCGCCGCCCGCGCCTTCGGACCCGGCGCCGGCGGCCTGGCGGGGGTGTGCTCGTCCTGTGGCACCAGCGCCAGCACGGCGGCGAAGGCGGCGGCGCCCGCCGCCCCACCGGCGGCCACCGCGACCAGCACCCGGCGCAGCAGACGGGGGCGGCGGCCCGGCGACGCGGCCACCAGGGACGTGCCCGGCGCGGACTGTTGCTTCTTCATGCCGCTCACTGTGCGTCGATATGACGACCACATCGTGACACCGCAAGGCGTGCCCCCGATGGGGTTCACACCGATGGCCCCCGGTGCGACGCTGTGATCATGAGCCGTATCGAAGCTGTACGCGACGAAACCCAGGGCAACCTGACCGACCGGCTCCTCACGGGCCTGCCGGCGGAGGCGGTCCTGACCGACCCCGACGTCACGACCTCGTACGCCAACGACATGGCGAGCTTCTGCCCGGCCGGAACCCCGGCCGTGGTCGTGCTCCCGCGCACGGTCGAACAGGTCCAGCACGTCATGCGCACCGCGACCGCCCTGCGGATCCCGGTCGTACCCCAGGGCGCCCGCACCGGACTGTCCGGCGCGGCCAACGCCTCCGAGGGCTGCATCGTGCTGTCCCTCACCAAGATGGACCGCATCCTGGAGATCAGTCCCGTCGACCGGATCGCGGTCGTCGAGCCGGGCGTCGTCAACGCCACGCTCTCCCGCGCGGTCGAGGAACACGGCCTCTACTACCCACCCGACCCCTCCAGCTGGGAGATGTGCACGATCGGCGGCAACATCGGCACCGCCTCCGGCGGGCTGTGCTGCGTCAAGTACGGGGTGACGGCCGAGTACGTGCTCGGCCTGGACGTCGTGCTCGCCGACGGCCGTCTGATGTCCACCGGCCGGCGCACGGCCAAGGGAGTGGCGGGGTACGACCTCACCCGCCTGTTCGTCGGGTCCGAGGGCTCGCTCGGCATCGTCGTGCGGGCGGTCCTCGGCCTCAGGCCCAAACCGCCGCAGCAGCTGGTGCTGGCCGCCGAGTTCGCCTCCGCGGCGGCGGCCTGCGACGCGATCTGCCGGATCATGGCCGGCGGACACGCGCCGTCCCTCCTCGAACTCATGGACCGTACGACGGTCAAGGCCGTCAACGACTTCGCGCAGATGGGACTGCCGGAGACCACGGAGGCACTGCTCCTGGCCGCCTTCGACAC
This sequence comes from Streptomyces sp. NPDC026672, assembly GCF_040638185.1. NCBI lineage: Bacteria > Bacillati > Actinomycetota > Actinomycetes > Kitasatosporales > Streptomycetaceae > Streptomyces > Streptomyces sp. NPDC026672. The sequence goes on along the minus strand of NZ_JBEZXS010000025.1, from coordinate 17,053 downwards.
CCCCGACCCGGGGCCCGACCTGGCCGCCCTCGGCGCCCTGTGCGAGGCGGCCGGCGCCACCGAGGTGGTGCCCGCCGACAGCTTCGCCGAGTCCGAGCTGCTCCTCCAGGCGCGCCGGCTCTCCCTCACCGCCCTGGAGGCGGTCAAGGGCACGACGATGATCGACGACGTGTGTGTGCCCCGCTCCCGGTTGGGCGCGATGCTGGAGGGCGTCGAGCGGATCGCCGAGAAGTACCGGCTGACCATCGGGGTGTGCGCGCACGCGGGCGACGGCAACACACACCCCACCGTCTGCTTCGACGCCCAGGACCCCGACGAGTCCCGGCGGGCCCGCGAGTCCTTCGACGAGATCATGGCGCTCGGCCTGGAACTCGGCGGCACCATCACCGGTGAGCACGGGGTGGGCGTGCTGAAGAAGGAGTGGCTCGCCCGGGAGATCGGCCCGGTGGGCGTGGAGATGCAGCGGGCGGTCAAGCAGGTCTTCGACCCGCTCGGCATCCTCAACCCGGGCAAGCTGTTCTGACGTTCCGTCCGTGATCCGCCCCGGGTCACTGGGCGAGCAGCTGGTCGAGCGCGTCGTCGATGCCCAGTTGCTCGCCCTCGGACCCCGGGGGCACCACCCGCAGCGTCCGCTCCAGCCAGGCGGACACCTGGGCGGACGGCGCTTCGAGCAGGGCGTCCCCGTCGGGGGAGCTGAGGGCCATCAGGACCACGCTGCGGCCCTGCGACTTCGTCGGCCACACCCGCACGTCGCCGTGCCCGCACGGCCGGAACACCCCCTCCACCAGGAGTTCGCGGGCGAACGTCCAGTGGACCGGCTGCTCGGAGTTGATGTGGAAGGTGATGTGGACGGCGTAGGGGTCGTCGGCGCGGTAGCTCAGCCGGGCCGGGACCGGGATGCTGCGCTCGGGGGACAGGATGAGCCTGAGCTCCAGCTCACGCTCCACCACGGTGTAGTGCATGTTGTGCCGTTCCTCTCTCGGACAGGTGTACGGCCCCTGCGGATGGGCCCGTACAGAGGGAGAGCGGGTTCGGCCGCGAGCATTACGCGGGTTCCTGAAAAGTTTTTTCCCGGACCGGTGAAGGGCGTGCACGGCGTTGCCCGGAAAGGGGTGGGTCCTGCGGGACTGGCCGTGGCGGCAGCCCGGGTCTGATAGATGTGGGTGGCCCCCAGACGACCCCCGAGCAGATACGGGACGACGGACATGAGCGCCCCAACCCCGGCCCCCGGTGACGACAGGCCCCGCGAGGGCTACTACCCGGACCCGTCCATCCCCGGATACGTCCGGTACTGGAACGGTGCCGCCTGGGTGCCGGGCACCAGCCGGCCGGCGCCGAGGGACGGTGAACCGCTCGTGCCGCCGCCGGGCGCGAGTCCCGCGGTGCCCGCGGTCGAGGAGACCGGGCCGCACTTCTTCGACGAGGACCCGCAGCCGGAGCCGCAGTCCGCGTGGGGCGCCGACCGGGCCCGGCAGTCGGGCTTCGGCGGCGACCACGATCGCCGGGTGTCCTGGGGCACGGACCCGAGACTCCCGGCGGACAACCCGTCCGGGCCGCAGGGCCACTCCCCGCACACCGACGGTACGGCGACGATCCCGCCCGCGGATCCGGCCGAGGCCTCCTCCCCGAACACCTTCGTCTTCCGGCGCCCCACGGCGGGCCCGGCGGCGGACGAGGGCACGATGACCTTCCGCCGGACCCCCGACGGCACCGGGCCGGTCCCCGGCGGTTCCGCGGGACAGGGTTCAGGGCGGCCCGGTGCGCCGGGCGGTGGCGTGAGCGGTCCGGCGTCCGCCGGTTTCGGGGCTCCCGGCAATGCGCCCGCTGGAGCGGGGTCACCCGGCGCGGGTGCGGGTGCCGATGGGCAGGGTCCTGGGCGGCCCGGGGTACCGGGCGGCGCCGCGAGCGGTCCGGCGCCCGCTGGCTTCGGAGCCCCTGGCAACGCGTCCGCCGGAGCGGGGTTGCCTGCTGGTGCGGCTGTGCCGGGCGCCGGTGGTACCGGTGACGGTGCGGGGCGGGCGAGTGGGTTCGGCGGGGCCGGGGCGGCGGGAGCCGCCGAGGGCGGGCCGGGCGCCGCGGGCTTCGGCGCGCCGGGGTCCGCGGCCCCCGGAGCGGGCCGGTCCCCGGGGGCTCCCGGTGGACCCGGTGCGTCGGGGCAGGGGTCCGGGCGGGCCGGGGCCGCGGGGTTCGGGGTGCAAGGGCCTGTGGGGACGGGGGTCGCGCAGGCGGGGGGTGTGCCCGCGCAGGGTGGGTCGCCCATGGCCGCGGGGCCCGGCGGCGGGCAGTCGTCGTGGGCGCAGCAGGTGCACCGGCTGGCCGGTGGCGACGATCAGCAGGTCGCCCCCTGGAAGCCCCCGGTGGAGGACGTGTTCCAGGCCGCGGCCCGCCGCCAGGCGGCCGCCCGCCCCGCCGGCCTCGGCCGGCGCCTGGCCGCCCGCCTCGTCGACTACGTCGTCGTCGGCGCCGTCACCGCCGCCGTGGCCGTCCCCTTCACCACCCGGGCCGTCGACCACGTGCAGCGGAAGATCGACGCGGCCAAGCTCTCCGGCCGCACCGTCACCGTCTGGCTGCTCGACGGCACCACCGGCGCCTACCTCGGTGTCGTCGTCGCCGTCCTCCTCGTGGTCGGCCTCCTCTACGAGGTGCTGCCCACCGCCCGCTGGGGCCGCACCCTCGGCAAGAGGCTGTGCGGCATCGAGGTCCGGGACATCGAGGCCCACGAGCCCCCGACCTTCGGCCGGTCCCTGCGCCGCTGGCTCGTCCACACCGTCCCCGGACTCCTCGGCATCGGTGTCGTCGGCATCCTCTGGTGCCTCTTCGACCGCCCCTGGCACCAGTGCTGGCACGACAAGGCGGCCCACACCTTCGTCGCGAGCCGCTAGCGGTACGCCGGCCGCCACGCCCCCGGTACGGAGTACGGCCCACCGGAATCCGTACTCCGTACGGCCGCCCGTCGGATGCGGTGTCCCCGGGTTCGCGGTGCACTCGGGCCATGAGCACCGAACCGCCCCCGGGCTCCGGACAGCAGCCGCCCGAAGACGACCCGTTCAGGAAGCAGCCCCCGCCGGGCCCGGGGCCTGGCTCGCCGTACGACACCCCGTACGGCGGCCAGGGCGGTGAACCCCCGCCGTACGGAGGGGGCGGTGGCGCGGGCGGGCAGCCGCCCCCGCCCCACGACGGTGGCGGACAACAGCCCCCGCCCTACGGAGGCGGCGGCCCCTACGACGCCGGCGGCCACCCCGCCGACCCGCTCGCCGGCATGCCCCCGCTCGCGGACAGCGGCCGGCGCACGCTCGCCCGGATCATCGACCTCATCCTCGTCGGCATCGTCGTCTGGCTGGTCACCTGGGGCTTCGGCGTCCATGAGTACCAGGTCGACAGCGACCGCATCCAGGTCGGCAAGTCCTTCGCGCAGTCGATCGTCGCGGCCGTCCTCTACGTCGCGTACGACACCTTCCTCATCGCCAAGACCGGCCAGACCCTGGGCAAGAGATGGCTCGGCATGCGCGTGGCCAACCTCGACAACGGCGCCACGCCCTCCACCCAGACCTCACTGGTCCGCGCCCTCGTGCTGTGGATCCCGTTCGCCTTCTGCTGCGCCTGCATCTGGACCGCGATCTGCGGCGGCTGGAGCTTCTTCGACAAGCCCTACAAGCAGGGCCTGCACGACAAGGCGGCCAAGACGGTGGTGGTCAGGACGGGTTGAGCCGCCCGGCGGCGTCCGGCACGCCCGACACCCCGGACACAGGCAGCCGGCGGGTCCGTCAGTGGTACGGACCCGCCGGCTTCGGGTGTCTGCGACTCGGGGGAGAGGATCAGGGGGCGGAGGTCTCCCGCACCTGCTCGACCGCGGCGGCCACCGGCTCCCGCGGCGCCGGGACCTTCGCCGCGGCGGCGGGCCCGGGGGCCGCCGACCCGGCCGTGCGCGACTTGGGCAACGGCACCGTCATGGCGACCAGGAGCCCGAGGGCGAGGGCCGCGAGGGCGATGACCGAGATCCCCAGCCCCGAACTCGTCTGCGACAGGAGCAGCATGGCGAGCGTGGAGAAGATCACGGTGCACGAACCGTAGACGAGCTGTGCGGCAGTCGGACGAGGCATGGTTATCGTGTCCTCGGAACGTATCGGGGGTGTTCCACCATGGGACTCTCTTCGCGTGCATGCCCGAGCGGAACGGCCGGTAAGCGCGACCTCACCCACGGTACCGGTGCATGGGGGGCGCACGGAGTCATGGGGTCCGGCAAGTGAGCGGCCTCTTGCGCCTGTTGAGCGGCACGCAAGGCGTTCGTAAAGCGAACGTCCACTCCGCATAGTGCAGTTGACCTGATCAAGTCAAGGTCTGTCTTTTCTTCTAAACCTCTAGTCAAATGACGTCACTTGACTACACGCGTGGATCAGGCGCACACGGCCCCTCCATGAATCTGGACACCTTCTTCCGTGTGCGCGGCGCGGGGGAGGAACTCAAGTGACCAGTAGACGCTGGACGTTCAGGGCGGCTGCCATCGGTGTGGCGCTGGCGGCGGCCTCCGCCACGTTCGCGACCTTCGCGGTCGCCGAGGCGAGCACGGCGGCGGACCCCGCCGCGGTGAACCGGCACGACCCGCAGCCGGTGAACCAGAAGGAGCACGACTTCGACGGCCCCCTGAGCAAGACCCAGGAGGCTCAGCGCCAAGAAGCGCTCAGCCAGGTCATATCCGGCAAGGCCACGGTCAAGGACCGTGACGGTTCGAGGGTCGTTCAGCTCAAGGGCAAGAAGGGCGACAGCAAGTACGTCGAACTCGGCCGTGAGAAGACCGACAAGATCTTCACGATCCTGGTCGAGTTCGGCGACCAGGTGGACAGCCGCTACGGCGGCACGCCCGGCCCGCTGCACAACAAGATAGCCAAGCCGGACCGCAAGGTGGACAACAGCACGGACTGGCAGGCGGACTACAACCAGGCGCACTACCAGGACCTGTACTTCGGGACCGGCAAGAACACCGAGTCGCTGAAGAAGTACTACGAGAAGCAGTCCTCGGGCCGCTACTCGGTCGACGGTGAAGTGACCGACTGGGTCAAGGTCCCCTACAACGAGGCCCGTTACGGCTCCAACAAGGCCGGCGACTCCGCCGCCTGGTTCGCCGTGCAGGACGGCGTCAACGCCTGGGTCGCCCAGCGCGAGGCCGCGGGCGACACGGCGGCCGAGATCCGCACCGAGCTCGCCCAGTTCGACCAGTGGGACCGTTACGACTACGACGGCGACGGCAACTTCAACGAGCCCGACGGTTACATCGACCACTTCCAGATCGTGCACGCCGGCGAGGACGAGTCCGCGGGCGGCGGCGCGCAGGGCACCGACGCCATCTGGGCCCACCGCTGGTACGCGTTCGGCACCGACGCGGGTGCCACCGGCCCGGACAGCAACAAGCTCGGCGGCACGCAGATCGGTGACACCGGCATCTGGGTCGGCGACTACACCATCCAGCCGGAGAACGGCGGACTCGGCGTCTTCGCCCACGAGTACGGCCACGACCTCGGTCTGCCGGACGAGTACGACACCAACGGCGGTGAGAACTCCACCGGGTTCTGGACGCTGATGTCGTCCGGTTCCTGGCTGGGCACGGGCAAGGATGCCATCGGCAACCTGCCCGGCGACATGAACGCCTGGGACAAGCTCCAGCTGGGCTGGCTCAACTACGACACCGCCAAGGCCGGCGTGACGTCGTGGCACAAGCTGGGTCTGGCCGAGTACAACACCAAGCACAAGCAGGCGCTGGTGGTCACGCTGCCCGACCGGGCCGTCACCACCGAGGTGGTCACCCCGGCCCAGGGCGCGACCCAGTGGTGGAGCGGCAGCGGTGACGACCTGCGCAACACCCTGACCCGCTCGGTCGACCTCACCGGCAAGTCCTCGGCGACGCTGACCCTCGACGGCTGGTACGACATCGAGACCGACTTCGACTACCTCTACACCGAGGTGTCGACGGACGGCGGCGCCAACTGGACGGCGCTGGACGGCACGGTGGACGGCCAGGCGATCCCGCGCGACGCCAGCGGCAAGCCGGCGCTCACCGGCACGATCGACTCGTACAAGAAGCTGGCGTACTCGCTGGACGCCTACGCGGGCAAGAAGTTCGACCTCCGCTTCCGCTACCAGACCGACGGCGGTGTGGCGCAGAAGGGCTTCGCGGCCGACCAGATCACGGTGACCGCGGACGGCTCGGCGGTGTTCTCCGACAACGCGGAGAGCGCGGACCCGGCGTGGAAGGCCACGGGCTTCTCGCGCATCGGCGCGTCCTTCTCCAAGGAGTACAAGCAGTACTACATCGCCGAGAACCGCCAGTACGAGTCGTACGACAAGACCCTTGAGGTCGGCCCGTACAACTTCGGCTTCTCCAACACGCGTCCGGACTGGGTGGAGCACATCCCGTACCAGAACGGCCTGTTGATCTGGAAGTGGGACACCTCGCAGGCGGACAACAACACCGGTGACCACCCCGGTACCGGTCTGATCCTGCCGATCGACTCGCACCCGACGGCGCTGAAGTGGACCGACGGCACGCTGCTGCGCAACCGGTTCCAGGCGTACGACTCGCCGTTCACCCTGGAGCGCACGGACGCGATCACGCTGCACAAGGCGGGTGTCGCGGTGCGGGTGCCGTCGCAGAAGGGGGTCTCGGTCTTCAACGACCGGACCAACACCTACTACGACGCGTCGAACCCGGCCGGCGGTGTCAAGATCACTGACACCAACACCAAGATCAAGATCGAGAAGGAGGCCAAGGACGGCTCGACGATCGAGCTGGAAGTTGGCCCCGCGGTGAAGTAGTCCGCGTTTTAGCAGGTCAGAAGCGTATCGGCGGTGACCCCCTTGGCGGGTCGCCGCCGATCGTGTTTAGGTGCGTCCTGTGACTCTCTTATTGACACCGGTACGCACGGGGGTGTGACTGCATGGCCGCAGGAGGTTTCTGCAAGCTGCCGAACGGCACGGTGGTGGTGGCGCTGAACCTGCCCAGCCCCGCCGCCGACGGTTCGTGCGGCGTGCGGGTGCTCGTACACGCCCAGAACCGGGCGCGCGCCCTGACCAGGCTGCGCAATCTCGGCATGCGGGCGATCTATCTGCGGGGCAACGCCGCTCCGCCGACGCCGGACGAGATCACGGCGGTCCTCCACCACCCGGACGGCCTGCTCTGGCGCACGACCCCGGACAACGGTGTCATCCCCCTGACCCCAGAACTCTGGCACCCGATCAGAGCCCTCCTACGCCGCCCGACCCCCCAACCCTGACCACCCCCCTCCGGGGGCCCAGCACCACCCGAACCCCACCCGAACCAGCGACGCCCCCGGCCGACGAGCCGCCCCCTCCTCTGCCGCACCGACGCTCAGCAGAGCCGGCGGAGACCGACGGAGCCGGAGGAACGTGCGTGGCGTCGGGGTCTCGGACGGGGAGGGTTCACCCGCCCCTCTTCCCCGCCGCAACGGCGCCCGGCCGAGACCGGCCGGGACCGGCGGTGCCGGAGGGGCGTAGGTGGGGGTGGGGGCCTTTTGACGGGTGCCGTGTCTTCCGGCCCGCCCCCTCCTCTGCCGCAGCGGCGCCTGGCCGAGGTGGCGGGGGTCGGCGGCGCTGGAGCGGCGTAGGTGGGGGTGGGGGCCTTTCGACGGGTCCCATGTCCGTCGGGCCGGGATCGGTGGTGGGGAGCCTTTCGGCGGGTGCCGTGTCCTCCCGCCCGCCCGCTTCTCCGCCGCACCGGCGCTCAGCCGAGACGGCGGAGACCGGCGGTGCCGGAGGGGTGTGTGTGGCGGTGGGTTTCGGACGGGACGGGTTCGCCCGCCCCTCTTCCCCGCCGCAGCGGCGCCCGGCCGAGGTGGCGGGGGTCGGCGGTGGTGGAGGGGGCGGGGTGGGTTGTTCGGTCGCCGGGCCTCTCCGCCGGAGGCGTGGGTGGGTCAGGTCACTACCGGTTTGCCGGTCAGTTCGGCTCCGGATTCCCGGAGGTCTTCCAGGGCGCGGTCCGTCGTGTCCCGGGACACGCCCGCCGTGAGGTCGAGCAGGACGCGCGTGCGGAAGCCCTCCTTCAGCGCGTCCAGGGCCGTGGCCCGCACGCAGTGGTCCGTCGCGATGCCGACCACGTCGACCTCCTCGACCTCCCGCGCCCGCAGCCAGTCCCCGAGCTTGGTCCCGTTCTCGTCCGCCCCCTCGAACCCGCTGTACGCCGCCGCGTACGCCCCCTTGTCGAACACGGCGTCGATCGCGCCGGAGGCGACCGCGGGCGCGAAGTTGGGATGGAACCCCACCCCCTCCGTCCCCGCGACACAGTGCGCGGGCCAGGAGCGGACGTAGTCCGGGTTGTCGGCGAAGTGGCCCCCGGGTGCGATGTGGTGGTCCCGCGTCGCCACCACGTGCCGGTACCCGGCCGGGGCCTGGCCGATCAGCTCGGTGATGGCGGCGGCCACATCGGCACCCCCGGCCACCGCGAGACTGCCCCCCTCGCAGAAGTCGTTCTGCACGTCTACGACGATCAAGGCGCGGCGCATGGTCGGTGTCCTTCTCTGAGTGAAGTAACGAGCCTAGAGAATCCGACGCCCTTCCGGGAGGGGGCATGACCCGGCACGCGCCCCGAAGAGGCGCGGGGAACCGCGCGACCGGCCGCGACGCGCCCGCGGCCGAAGGACGGCACCGGCACGTCACGGCCGACCCGGCGGAGCCTCAGCGCACGTACTCCGTCGGAATGACCGGTTCGCCCCGCGACAGCTGGGTCGCGGACAGCGGCAGATTCGCCCGCGCGGCCGCGTGCCGGTCCCGCGCGACGTCCAGCGGCTCCCGCGCCACGACCTCGCCGCCCTTGACGAGCTGCACGAGCAGCTGCCGGTCCACGAGCTCGGCGGGCACCGCCCCGGTGCCCACGACCTCGGCCTCCGCCACCCCGTCCTCGTCCAGCCGCCGCGCCGCCCACTTGCGCCCGCCCACGGACGTCTTGCCGCCCGTGGACCGCTTCGCCACCGGCACCAGCGGCTCCTTCGGATCGGCGGACTCGGCGCGGGCGACCAGCTTGTAGACCATGGAGCAGGTGGGGTGCCCGGACCCGGTCACCAGCTGGGTGCCGACGCCGTACGCGTCCACGGGCGCCGCCGCCAGCGAGGCGATGGCGTACTCGTCGAGGTCCGAGGTGACGACGATCCGCGTGTCGACCGCGCCCAGCTCGTCGAGCTGCTGCCGCACCCGGTGCGCGACGAGCAGCAGGTCCCCGGAGTCGATGCGCACGGCGCCCAGCTCGGGCCCGGCCACCTCGACGGCCGTACGGACGGCCTCGGCGACGTCGTACGTGTCCACCAGCAGCGTGGTGCCCCGGCCCAGGGAGTCGACCTGGGCGCGGAAGGCGTCGCGCTCGTGGTCGTGCAGGAGAGTGAAGGCGTGGGCGGAGGTGCCCACGGTGGGGATGCCGTAGCGGAAGCCCGCCGCCAGGTCGGAGGTGGTCGCGAAGCCGCCGACGTACGCGGCGCGCGAGGCCGCGACGGCCGCCAGCTCGTGGGTGCGGCGGGCGCCCATCTCGATCAGCGGCCGGTCGCCGGCGGCCGAGGACATCCGGGAGGCCGCCGCCGCGATGGCCGAGTCGTGGTTGAGGATCGACAGGATCACGGTCTCCAGGAGCACGCACTCGGCGAACGAGCCCTCGACCCGCATGATCGGCGAGCCCGGGAAGTACACCTCGCCCTCCGGATAGCCCCAGACGTCACCGCGGAAGCGGTATCCGGCCAGCCATTCGAGGGTCTCCCCGTCGACGATCCCGCGCTCCCGCAGGAAGCCGAGGACGGGCGGGTCGAAGCGGAAGTTCTCGACCGCGTCCAGCACCCGCCCGGTGCCCGCCACGACGCCGTAGCGGCGCCCGTGGGGCAGTCGCCTGGTGAAGACCTCGAACACGCTGCGCCGCTCGGCGGTGCCCGCCCTGAGCGCTGCCTGCAGCATCGTCAGCTCGTACTGGTCCGTGAAGAGCGCCGTGGAGGGCACGTCCACCGGCAGCCCAAGGTCCGCTGTGTTCATGGCAACGGATGCTACACCCCTTCGCGTCAGTGTGACGATTTATGGGCCCCGTGGCAGCATGGGCCATGTGACGTCACCCGCTCCCGTAGAGATCGAACGCACCGAATCGGCGGAGGAGGTCTTCGCCGTCCCCGAGCCCGACGTCCCCTGGGTCACGATCGTCCACAACGACCCGGTCAACCTCATGAGCTATGTGACCTACGTCTTCCAGACATACTTCGGTTACAGCAAGGACAAGGCCACCAAGCTCATGCTCGACGTCCACCACAAGGGCCGGGCGGTCGTCTCCAGCGGCAGTCGCGAGGAGATGGAGCGCGACGTGCAGGCGATGCACGGCTACGGTCTGTGGGCCACCCTCCAGCAGGACCGGAAGTAGCGACCGACTTCATGCCAGGCACCTTCGAACCGCTCCCCGGCGGCGGCGCGGCCGTCGCCCTCGACGACGTCGAGATCTCGATCATCAGGTCGCTGGCCGTCCAGCTCCTCGAACTGATCGGCCCCGGCCCGGGCGGGGACGCCCCCGACGACCCGCTCGCCGAGCTGTTCGCCGAGGGCCCGAGCGAACCGCCCGCCGACCCCGTGCTGCGCCGGCTGTTCCCGGACGCGTACGGCGACCCCGAGCGGGCCCCCGACTCGCCCAAGGACGCCGAGGAGCGGCTGGCCCGGTCCGCCGAGTTCCGCCGCTACACCGAGAACGACCTGCGGGCCGGCAAGCGGGACAACGCCCTCGCGGTGGTCCGCAGCCTGAACGCGCTGGCGCCTGTGGACGAGGGCGGCGCGGTCCTCAAGCTCTCCGTGGGGGAGTCCCGGCAGTGGCTGGGCGCGCTCAACGACCTGCGCCTGGCGATCGGCTCCCGGCTGGAGATCACCGACGAGGACGACACCGATCTGCTCTACCGGCTGCCGGACGAGGACCCGCGCAAGCCGATGGTGATGGCCTACCTCTGGCTCGGCGGACTCCAGGAGACCCTGGTCACCACGTTGATGCCCTGACGTCCCGATCCGTCCCGATCAATCCCGGTTTCGCGTTCGCTCAGAGGACGCTCAAATCCGGATAACGATCGCGTCACCACGGCGGGCCCGTCCGTCATCTTGAGTTCGAATTTGTCCGGTTCTTCCTGTGGTATGCCTCACAGGCGGCACCTGTGATCATCGTTGCGGCCGTGATAGATCTTCACGACCGCCCGGCGGACACCACCCATGTCCCGCCGGGTGCGCCACCGAGCCGGCGACCGCCGGCCAGGCACAGCTCCAGTCAATCCGGGGGGATCGAAACCCGATCCGAGGCCGACGAAAGGCCCGGGTCGGCATGGAGAAAGGCGCACATCACATGGCCTCCACGAAGGTCACCGAAGCCCCCGAAGAGGGGTACGAGCGCGGGCTCGGAAGCCGCCAGGTCCAGATGATCGCGATCGGCGGCGCCATCGGTGTCGGACTGTTCCTGGGAGCCGGCGCGAACATCGCCAAGGCCGGACCCAGCCTGATCCTCATGTACGCCCTCGCGGGTGTGATCATCTTCTTCATCATGCGGGCGCTCGGCGAGCTGCTCCTGTACCGCCCCGTCTCGGGCTCCTTCGCGGAGTACTCGCGCGAGTTCCTCGGCCCGTTCTTCGGCTACTTCACCGGCTGGACGTACTGGCTGATGTGGGTGGTCACCGGCATGGCCGAGCTGACCGCCGCCGCGATCTACGTGCACTACTGGTTCCCGGCCGTCCCGCAGTGGGTGACCGCGCTGGTCTTCCTGGTCGTCCTCTTCGTCGCCAACCTGATCTCGGTCAAACTCTTCGGCGAGATCGAGTTCTGGTTCTCCATGGTCAAGGTCACCGCGCTCGTCGGCATGATCGTGATCGGTCTCGGTGTGCTCACCTTCGGCTTCAGCGCCGCGGGGGACACCGCCACGGTCTCCAACCTCTGGCAGTTCGACGGCTTCTTCCCCAAGGGCGTCGGCTCCTCCCTGATGACCCTCCAGGGCGTCATGTTCGCCTACCTCGCCGTCGAGCTGGTCGGTGTCACCGCGGGCGAGTCCCAGAACCCGGAGAAGACCCTCCCGAAGGCGATCAACACCCTGCCCTGGCGCATCGCGCTCTTCTACGTCGGTGCCCTCACCGTCATCCTGTGCGTGGTGAAGTGGACCGAGTTCGCGGAGGGGGTCAGCCCCTTCGTGAAGGCGTTCGCCATGATCGGCATTCCGGCCGGCGCCGGCATCGTCAACTTCGTCGTCCTCACCGCGGCCCTGTCGTCCTGCAACTCGGGCATGTACTCCACGGGCCGCATGCTGCGCACCCTCGCGGACAGCGGCGAGGCGCCCCGGGCGTTCAGCCGGCTGTCCGCCACCAGGACCCCCGCGCTCGGCATCACCGTCTCCGTCGCGTTCATGGGCATCGGCGTCGTCCTCAACTACGTCGTCCCGGAGAAGGCGTTCGGCTACGTCACCTCCGTGGCCACCGCGGCCGGAATCTGGACCTGGCTGATGATTCTCATCAGTCATGTCCTGTACCGTCGAGCGGTCGCCGCGGGACGGCTGCCCGCGTCGTCGTTCCCGGCACCGGGCGGTGCGGTGTGCTCGTACATCGCGATCGTTTTCCTGCTCTTCGTCACCGGCCTGATCGCCTACGACGCGGACTCCCGGGTCTGCCTGTACGTGATGGCGGGCTGGGCGGTCGCGCTCGGCATCGGCTGGCTGGTCCTCAGGAGCCGTGCTCCCGAGGTCACCGGCCGGCCCGAGCCGGAGCTGGAGCAGGTGGGCTGACCACCATCACGGACGTCCGGCCGCAGCGGGTACTCGTGGCACTCTCTGCGGCCGCCGCTCAGGACGTCCGGCATCCGGGCCACCCCGTACCGCCCATCGGTACGGGGTGGCCCCTCTGTTTATCCTGACCGGCATGCTGACCATCACCCAGGAGCTGTACGACCGGATCGTCGCCCACGCGCGGCAGGACCACCCCGACGAGGCGTGCGGCGTGGTCGCCGGGCCCGTGGGCTCCGGGCGCCCCGAGCGCTTCGTCCCCATGCTCAACGCGGCCCGCTCGCCCACGTTCTACGAGTTCGACTCCCAGGACCTCCTCAAGCTCTACCGCGAGTTGGACGACCGCGACGAGGAGCCGGTGATCATCTACCACTCGCACACGGCGACCGAGGCGTACCCCTCGCGCACCGACATCTCCTACGCCAACGAGCCGGGTGCCCATTACGTTCTGGTCTCCACCGCGGACACCGACGACGCCGGCCCCTTCCAGTTCCGCTCCTACCGCATCCTGGACGGCGAGGTGGCCGAGGAGGACGTCAAGGTCGTCACCGCGTACTGACCCGGCCCGAGCCGTCTTGACCGGTGGGCGGGATGCGTCCGGGATGTGGGATCACACTCGGGGAGGCGGGAGGGGAATCGATACGATGAGGACATGGTTTTCCACGACGTGAGCGAGAAGACGCCGGGCACGCTGCTCGTGGCGCGGCTGCACGTCGACCTGTGCAGGCTGGCCAGCGCCATCTGTTGACGCCGACACCCGCCCGCCGTACGGCCGTGGGCCGCGGCGCGTCCGACCGCGTACCACCCGGCGCCGCGCGCCTCCCGAGCTTCCGACCCGTCCACGTCGGGGCACCGACCCCGATCACTTCCGACAGGAGCCCGTCACCATGGCCATCGAGGTCCGCATCCCCACCATCCTCCGCCAGTACACCGACGGTCAGAAGGCCGTCGAGGGCACCGGGGACACCCTCGCCGAGCTGTTCACCGACCTCGAGACCCGGCACACGGGCATCCAGGCCCGCATCGTGGACGACGGCAAGCTGCGCCGCTTCGTCAACGTCTACCTGAACGACGAGGACGTCCGCTTCCTCGACAACATCACCACCAAGCTCAGCGACGGCGACACCGTGACGATCCTGCCCGCCGTCGCGGGCGGCATGGCCTGATCACCGATGCGCTACGACTCCCCGCTGGCCGCGGTGGGCAACACCCCCCTGGTGCGCCTGCCGCGGCTGTCGCCGTCCGCCGACGTCCGGATCTGGGCGAAGCTGGAGGACCGCAACCCCACCGGCTCGGTCAAGGACCGCCCCGCGCTGCACATGGTCGAGCAGGCGGAGAAGGACGGCCGCCTCACCCCGGGCTGCACCATCCTCGAACCGACCTCGGGCAACACCGGCATCTCCCTGGCCATGGCAGCCAAGCTCAAGGGCTACCGCATGGTGTGCGTCATGCCGGAGAACACCTCGCAGGAGCGCCGGGACCTGCTCGGCATGTGGGGCGCCGAGATCATCTCCTCCCCGGCCGCGGGCGGCTCCAACACCGCGGTCCGGGTGGCCAAGGAACTGGCCGCCGAGCACCCCGACTGGGTGATGCTCTACCAGTACGGCAACCCGGATAACGCGGGTGCCCACTACGCGACGACGGGTCCGGAGATCCTCGCCGACCTGCCGTCGGTCACGCACTTCGTGGCCGGGCTCGGCACCACCGGCACCCTCATGGGCGTCGGCCGCTATCTGCGCGAGCACAAGCCGGACGTGCGGATCGTCGCCGCCGAACCGCGCTACGACGACCTGGTCTACGGCCTGCGCAACCTCGACGAGGGCTTCGTGCCGGAGCTGTACGACGCCTCCGTCCTCACCACCCGCTTCTCGGTCGGCTCGGCCGACGCGGTCGCCCGCACCCGTGAACTCCTCCAGCAGGAGGGCATCTTCGCGGGTGTCTCCACCGGCGCCGCACTGCACGCCGCGATCGGTGTGGGACGCAAGGCGGTGACCGCCGGTGAGAGCGCCGACATCGTCTTCGTCGTGGCCGACGGCGGCTGGAAGTACCTCTCGACGGGCGTCTACACGGCAGCCACGACGGAGGAGGCCATCGAGACCCTCCACGGCCAGCTCTGGGCCTAGATCGTTCCAACTACTGCTCATCTACGCGTCAGCCCCCTCCTACGAGGGGGCTAAACGCTGCTCATGGAGCGGCAAAGAACTCCGTCCGGAGGATTGGCGGGGGGTGCGCCGCGGTTAGGTTCTGCACCGTCCTGTCATGCCACGCTCATCGGCATCGCAGGGTGTTCTCAATGTCATGCTCATGACTGCGCACTCTGCCGCCGCTACGCGCGTCACGGGCCTGCCCGGTCACCCACCGATGGAGGCAGCACCCCATGCGTGAACCACGTCCGAGCGAGCGGAGACGGAGCCTGCGCCGGCTCCTCTCCGTCGCCGTGCCCGCCCTCGCCCTGACCGTCGCCGGACTCCTCGCCGCCCCCGCGGCCGGCGCCCGGCCGGCGGACCCGGCGACCGCGGCCCGGACCGCCCCCGCCGCCGCACACACGACCCCCGCCGCCCAGAACGCGAAGGCCCTGACCGACCCCGGGCGGCAGTCCTTCCGCTCCACCGGCACCGCCGGGCAGAAGGTGCCCACCGAGCACCTGTGCGCCGCCGCTGGACCCGGCCGGGCCACCTGCTTCGCCCAGCGCCGCACCGACATCCGGCAGAGCCTGTCCGCCGCCCTCGCCGCCGCGCCCTCCGGCCTCAGCCCGGCCAACCTGCACAGCGCCTACAACCTGCCCTCGACCGGCGGCTCCGGTCTGACCGTCGCCATCGTCGACGCGTACAACGACCCCAACGCCGAAGCGGACCTCGCCACTTACCGCTCCACGTACGGGCTGTCCGCCTGCACCAAGGCCAACGGCTGCTTCAAGCAGGTCAGCCAGACCGGCTCCACCACCTCGCTGCCCGCCAACAACTCCGACTGGGCGGGCGAGGAGGCGCTCGACATCGACATGGTCAGCGCGGTCTGCCCGAACTGCCGCATCGTCCTCGTCGAGGCGAATTCCGCGAACGACACCGACCTCGGCACCGCCGAGAACGAGGCCGTCGCCCTCGGCGCCAAGGTCGTCTCCAACAGCTGGGGCGGCTCCGAGGCGTCGAACCAGACCACCGAGGACACCCAGTACTTCAAGCACCCCGGCGTCGCCATCACCGTCTCCTCCGGCGACGAGGCCTACGGCGCCGAGTACCCGGCGACCTCCCAGTACGTGACCGCCGTCGGCGGCACCGCCCTCACCGCCGCGTCCAACTCCCGCGGCTGGAACGAGACGGTCTGGAAGACCAACAGCACCGAAGGCACCGGCTCCGGCTGCTCCGCGTACGACCCGAAGCCGACCTGGCAGACCGACACCGGCTGCTCCCGGCGCATGGAGGCCGACGTCGCCGCGGTCGCCGACCCGGCCACCGGCGTCGCGGTCTACGACACCTACGGCGGCTCCGGCTGGGCCGTCTACGGCGGCACCAGCGCCGCCGCCCCGATCGTCGCCGGCGTCTATGCCCTCGCGGGCACCCCGGGCGCGTCCGACTACCCGGCGAAGTACCCCTACTCCCACACCGCCAACCTGTACGACGTCACCAGCGGCAACAACGGCACCTGCTCGACCTCGTACTTCTGCACCGCCCGCGCCGGCTACGACGGCCCGACCGGCTGGGGCACCCCGAACGGCACCGCCGCCTTCAGCGCCGGCACCGGCGGCGGCAGCACCGTGACCGTCACCAACCCGGGCAGCCAGTCCACCGCGACGGGCGGCGCGGCCAGCCTCCAGATCCACGCGAGCGACAGCGCGGGCGCGAGCCTCACCTACACCGCCGCCGGACTGCCGCCCGGCCTGTCGATCAACGCCTCCACGGGCCTGATCTCCGGCACCGCCACCACCGCCGGCACCTACAACGTGACCGTCTCCGCGACCGACTCCACCGGTGCCTCCGGCGCGGCCTCCTTCACCTGGACCGTCGGCACCTCGGGTGGCACCTGCACTTCTGCGCAGCTGCTCGGCAACCCGGGCTTCGAGTCCGGTGCCACGGTGTGGAGTGCGAGCACCGGTGTCATCACGAACGACACCGGTCAGGCGGCGCACGGCGGTTCGTACAAGGCGTGGCTCGACGGCTACGGTTCGGCGCACACGGACACGCTGTCCCAGTCGGTGGCGGTTCCGGCCGGCTGCCGGGCCACCCTCACCTTCTATCTGCACGTCGACTCCGACGAGACCACCACCTCTTCGCAGTACGACAAGCTGACGGTGACGGC
>NZ_JBEZXS010000024.1:0-142797 GCF_040638185.1 Streptomyces sp. NPDC026672 | reverse complement strand
TGAACGTCATCTGGGCCCTGATCCGTGACCGACGGTGCTACCAAGTCACACCTCCGGTGACTACAGCCGCTTGACAGGAGCATTAGGAAGCGTCGGCCGGGAGCGCGCGTTCCAGGATCGTGTTCAGGTCGGCACCGGAGGGCAGCGTGCCGAAGGAGTGGCCCCAGTCGCCGCCCAGTCGGGTCGCACAGAAGGCGTCCGCGACGGCGGGCGGGGCGTACCGCACCAGCAGGGACGCCTGGAGGGTGAGCGCCATCAGCTCCACCAGCCGGCGGGCACCCGACTCGTCGGCCTCGGCGAGCCGGTCCCCGAGGCGGGTCACCGCGGCGTCGAGGTGCGCGTTCGCCCCGCGCGCGTGGGCGAGTTCGCCGAACAGGGCCTCCCTGGTCGCGGCGTCCCGGCCGAGCGCCCGCAGCACGTCGAGCGCGTTGACGTTCCCCGAGCCCTCCCAGATCGACAGCAGCGGCGCCTCGCGGTAGTGCCGGGGCATGCCCGACTCCTCGACGTACCCGTTGCCGCCCAGGCACTCCAGGGCCTCCGCGGTGAACGCCGGGCCGCGCTTGGTCACCCAGTACTTGCCGACGGCGGTGGCGATCCGCCGGAACGCCTGCTCACCGGCGTCCCCGCGCACCGCCCGGTCCGCCGCCCCGGCCAGCCGCAGCGTGAGCGTCGTCGCCGCCTCGGACTCCAGCGCGAGGTCGGCGAGGACGTTGCGCATCAGCGGCTGGTCGATCAGCCGGGCCCCGAACGCGCTGCGGTGGCGCACATGGTGGCCCGCCTCGACCAGGGTCTTGCGCATCAGCGTCGCCGAGGACATCACACAGTCGAGCCGGGTGCAGTTGACCATCTCGATGATCGTCTTCACACCCCGGCCCTCAGGGCCGACCAGCCACGCCACGGTCCCGTCGAACTCCGGCTCGGACGACGCGTTGGAGCGGTTGCCGAGCTTGTCCTTGAGCCGCTGGACGCGGAACGTGTTGCGGGTGCCGTCGGGCAGCACGCGCGGCACCAGGAAGCACGACAGCCCGCCCGGCGCCTGCGCCAGCACCAGGAAGACGTCGCACATCGGCGCCGAGGTGAACCACTTGTGCCCGCGCAGCGTGTACACGCCGGGCTCGGCGGTGGGCGTGGCCGCCGTGGTGTTCGTACGGACGTCCGAGCCGCCCTGCTTCTCGGTCATGCCCATCCCGGCCAGCAGCCCCGGCTTCTCGGTCGGCACCCGCAGCCCCGGTTCGTACAGACGGCTGGTGAGCAGCGGTTCGTAGACCTTCGCGAGGTCCGGCTCGGCGCGCAGCGCGGGTACGGCGGCGTACGTCATCGACGTCGGGCACCCGTGTCCCGCCTCCGTCTGGCCCCACACCAGTCCGCCCGCCGTCCGGGCCACGTGCGCGCCGGGCCGGTCGTCCGCCCAGGGCGCACCCGCCAGGCCCTCGGCCACCGCGGTGCGCATCAGGCGGTGCCAGCTCGGGTGGAACTCGACCTCGTCGACGCGGTTGCCGTACCGGTCGTGCGTGCGCAGCACGGGCTCGTGCCGGTTGGCCAGGTCGCCCCACTCCTGCGCCTGGACGCTGCCGGCGTTCAGGCCGAGCCGCCGCAGCTCGTCCTCGGCCCATCCGGCGCCCTCCCGGCGCAGGCCCTCCAGCAGCGCGGTGTCCTCGGAGGCGTCGTACGGGGCGAGGGGAGGGGGCTGGTTGGTGACGTCGTGGGTGGCGGACGGCGGCTGCGCGGCGGCGGGCATCAGTACCATGGGGTCATGTTGCATCTTTTATGCGGTCGTGACAATGATGCAACAAGAAAGCGCACGTACAGTACGTGCTCATGCCGATGAACGTGACTGTGCCGCCCGGCGAGGTCGACCTGCGACCGCTGTCCGCCCGGTCGGTCGTGCTGAGCCTGCTGCTGGGTACGCATCCGCCCGAGCTGCCCGTGAAGGACCTGGTACGGCTCGTGGAGCCTTTCGGGATCGGCGGTTCCACCCTGCGGGCCGCGCTCAGCCGCATGGTGGCCGGCGGCGACCTGCGGCGCGGGGACGCCGTCTACGGGCTCAGCGACCGGCTGCTCGCCCGACAGCGCCGCCAGGACGACGCACTGCACCCCGGCACGCGCGCGTGGGACGGCGACTGGGAGATGGTGGTGATCACCGCGACGGGTCGCGGCCCCGCCGAACGCGCCGACCTGCGCGCCCGGTTGACCGGGCTGCGCCTCGCCGAACTCCGCGAGGGCGTGTGGCTGCGGCCCGCCAACCTCGGCCGCCCGCTGCCGCACGACCTGGAACCGGTCGCCCAGACCTACGCCGCCCGCCCCGGTTCGTCGCCGCGCGAACTCGTCGCCCGGCTGTGGCCGTTGGACGCCTGGTCCGCCACCGCGCGGGCCCTGCTGGACCACGTGGACAGCGCCCGGGCCCCGGCCGACCGGCTCACCGCCTTCGCCGCGGTCGTCCGCCACCTCCTGACCGACCCGGTCCTGCCCGCCCCCCTGCTCCCCGAGGACTGGCCGGCCCCCCACCTGCGCGCCACCTACGCGTCCTACCAGAGCGAACTCACCAGGGCGGTGGGCCGAAGGGAGTGACCGACCGCGGTGGCCCGCCCCCGGCGTCCGCCCGGAACCGGCGATCTCCCCGGACCGCACGGACGACGTGCGGTCCGGGGCACCCCCCTGCGCTCCCCGGGTTCGTCAGGCCGAGCGGTGGTACTGGTCCGGGACGTGGACGTCGGCGTTCAGTTCGCGGGCCGCGTGGCGGGCCCAGGACGGATTGCGGAGCAATTCACGGCCGAGCAGCACCGCGTCCGCCTCGTCGTTGGCCACGATCTTCGCCGCCTGTTCGACATCGGTGATCAGCCCGACCGCGGCGACCGGCATCGGCGTCTCCGCCTTGATCCGGGCGGCGAACGGCACCTGGTAGCCGGGGCCGACCGGGATGCGGGCGTCCGCCACGTTGCCGCCGGTGGAGACGTCGAGCAGGTCGATGCCGTGGGCGTGCAGCTCGCCCGCGAAGCGCACCGTCTCGTCCGCCGTCCAGCCCCCCTCGTCCAGCCAGTCGGTCGCGGAGATCCGGAAGAACAGCGGCTTGTCCTCCGGCCAGACCTCGCGGACGGCGTCCACGACCTCCAGTGCGAACCGGGTCCGGTTCTCGTACGAGCCGCCGTAGGCGTCGGTGCGGCGGTTGGAGTGCGGGGAGAGGAACTCGTGGATGAGGTAGCCGTGGGCGCCGTGGAGCTCCGCGACCTCGAAGCCGGCGGCGAGCGCGCGCCGGGCGGCGTCCGCGAACTGCCCGACGATCTCGCGTATCCGATCCACCGTCAGCTCGTGCGGCACCGGATGGCCCTCGGCGAACGGGAGCGCGCTCGGGGCGAGCGGCGGCCAGCCGTGGGCCTCCGGACCGACCGGTGCGCCGCCCTTCCAGGGGCGGTCCGTGGACGCCTTGCGCCCGCTGTGCGCGAGCTGGATGCCGGGCACCGTGCCCTGCGACACCAGGAAACGCGTGATCCGGCGGAACGCCTCGACCTGGGTGTCGTTCCAGATGCCCAGGTCGTACGGCGAGATCCGGCCCTCGGGCGAGACCGCCGTGGCCTCCGTGATGATCAGCCCGGTGCCGCCCGCCGCGCGCGCCGCGTAGTGGGCGAAGTGCCAGTCCTGCGGGGCGCCCGCCAGCGGACCCTCGGCCTCGGCCGAGTACTGGCACATCGGGGGCATCCAGACCCGGTTGGGGATGGTCACTTCGCGCAGGGTGTAGGGCTGGAAGAGCGCGCTCACGGCGGACTCCATTCGTGGTCACGAGGCCGGTGGTCCCTTGTACGGTAAGCATCGTAGTACGGTGGATGTCAAACTACGAGAGACTTCGTACAATGAGACCTCCAGGACGAAGGTGAGAGGCCGTGACCCGTACCGCAGCGACCAGCCGCGAGCTTCCGCACCCCGTGCGCGGCGAGATCCGCCTCGAAGGGGTGCTGCACGCGCTGTCCGACCCGCTGCGCCTCCAGATCGTGCGCGAACTGGCCGTCGACGGCGACGAGTTGTCCTGCTCGTACTTCGACCTGCCGGTCACCAAGTCGACGACCACCCACCACTTCCGGGTGCTGCGCGAGAGCGGTGTGATCCAGCAGGTCTACCGGGGCACGGCCAAGATGAACGGACTGCGCAGGGACGACCTAGACGCCCTCTTCCCGGGACTGCTCGACAGCCTCCTCGCCGCCGCCGACCGACAGGCCGCCCGCCTCGGGACCGGCGTCCCCGTCGGCACCGGAAGCACGGGTGGCGCCGGAATCACCGGAGACCGAACCGGCCCGTGAGGCGCGGTGGTTGAACAGCAGGTTGAGCACGACGGCGGTGAGGCAGCCCGCGCTGATGCCGCTGTTCATCACCGTCTGGAACCAGTCGGGGAACTTCGCGTAGACCGTCGGCACACCGACCGGCAGCAGACCGACCGCGACCGAGACGGCCACCACGGTCGCGTTGTCGTTGCCCCGGAAGTCGACCCGCGCCAGCGTCCGCAGCCCGCTCGCCGCGACCGTCCCGAACATCACCAGACCGGCGCCGCCGAGCACCGGCGCCGGTACCGCCGCCACCACCGCGCCCAGCTTGGGCAGCAGCCCCAGCAGCACGAGGATGCCGCCGGCCGCGGCCACCACCCAGCGGCTGCGCACCCGGGTCATCCCGACCAGGCCCACGTTCTGCGCGTACGCCGTGTACGGGAAGGTGTTGAACACCCCGCCCAGCACGGTGGACAGACCGTCGGCGCGCAGCCCGTCGGCCAGTGGACCCGCTTCGACCGGCCGCCCGGTCATCTCGCCCACGGCTATCAGGTCACCGGTGGTCTCCGTCATCGTCACCAGCGCCACCACCAGCATCGACACGATCGCCGAGGCGTGGAAGACCGGCGTGCCGAAGTGGAACGGGGTGCTGACGCCCACCCAGTCCGCGTCCCCCACCCCGCCGAAGTCCGTGAAGCCGGAGGGGATCGCCACCGCGAGTCCGGCGGCGATGCCGACGAGCACCGCGATCCGGCTCAGGAACGCGGGCGCGAACCGCTGCACCCCGAGCACCACCAGGAGCACGAAGGCGGCGAGCGCGAGGTTCTCCGGCTCCCCGAAGTCCGCCGAACCGGCCCCGCCCGCCGCCCAGTTGCCCGCGACCGGCAGCAGTGACAGGCCGATGACCAGGATCACCGTGCCGGTGACCAGCGGCGGGAAGAAGCACAGCAGCCTGCCGAAGACCGGTGCGAGCAGCACGATCGCCAGCCCCGCGACGATCACCGAGCCGTAGATCGCGGGCAGTCCGCCGCCCGTCGTGCCGATGAGCACCATCGGCGACACGGCGGCGAACGTACAGCCCTGCATGATCGGCAGCCGGACGCCGAACCACCGGAACCCGACGCACTGGATCAGCGTCGCGACCCCGCACACCAGCAGGTCCGCCGTGATCAGATACGCCAGGTCGGCGGGCGACAGCTTCATGGCGCCGCCCACGATCAGCGGCACCGCGACGGCCCCCGCGTACATCGCGAGCACGTGCTGCAACCCGAAGGCCGCCAACTGCCGTACGGGCGGGACCTCGTCGACGGGATGGACGGGGGCGGTCGTGGCCATGGGCACTCCGGAGCGGTGGGGGCTGGTTCCGAACAGCACGAGACCGTAAGGCCGTTGCACAGTCTGTTGATGTCCGCGGTGTTGCCGCCGTGTGTCCCTCGCCGCGGTCACCCGTCACCCTGCCACGGCACCCGGGATCAGTCGTCCGTCGCGAAGAACCGTGACAGGTCCTTCACCGACTCCCCGTCCGCCTCCGCCGTCTCCGGCGGCACCCCCATCGCCCAGTCCAGCCGGTAGCGCTTGAACAACTCGGCCCGCAGCACCGGCACCTGCATCGGCACGCCCGGCACCAGGGCCGAGTACACGGCGCCCATGAGCAGGGCGCGCAGCATCGGGTAGTCGGCGGCCACGTCCGGGGAGCCGTACCGCGTGACCGTGTCGCTCAGCAGCTCCGACAGCCGCCGCTGCTCCGGGCACTGCACGAAGCCCTCGGCCTGGAGCAGACCGGCCATGTGCTGCCGCATGAGCACCGGACGGTCGCGGGTCAGACCGAGGATCGCGTCGATGGCGCGGGCCATCCGCTCCCGGCCGTCCTCGGTGCACGGCTCCCGCTCCAGGGCCTCCTCCAGCGTGCGGTGCATCAGCCGGTGCACGGCGGACTGGACGAGCTGGCGCTTCCCCGGGAAGTAATACGACACCAGTCCGCGGGCCGATCCCGCGCGGTCCGCGATCGCACCCAGCGTCGTGGCCTCGAAACCGTGCTCGTCGACCAGTTCCACCGCCGCCTGGAGGAGCCGTTCCCGGGAACGCCGCCGCAACTCTTCATTGACCGAGGCGCTGCGCGGGGACATGCTGTACTCCTGCGTTGACTGGCTGCCAGCCAACTATACTCAGCGGGGCGGGCCCGGTTCATGCACGGGCCTCTTCAGGGCTGCCGTCCGTCTGGGGCGACACGGGGGATCGTCTCAGGCGGGCGGCTCATCGACGCCTCACGCGCCGCACGGGCGCCGGGCAGCGGACCCGGAGGCCGGGCGGAGACCGTGTCCCAGGTCGTTCCGGCGCCCGCCGGCGTGGGCAGTGGTGTCCGAATGAGGAGGCGGTGGCGGTGACGGAGCAGGACCGGCGGATCCTGGCCAGGATCACGGAGATGGTGGACGACGAGCGCAGGCTCCGGGACCGGTTGGCGGCCGGGGAGATCGACGGCGCGACCGAACGGGACCGGCTCGGCGAGCTGGAGCGCGAACTCGACCAGTGCTGGGACCTGTTGCGCCGGCGCCGCGCCAAGGAGGAGTTCGGGGAGAACCCCGACGAGGCCCATGTGCGGCCCTCCTCCCAGGTCGAGGGCTATCAGGCCTGATCCGTGGCCGGCCGGCCCACCAGGTCGAGCACGGGCAGGAGCGCGTCCGGCCGCTCGCCCACGGGCAGGTGGTCCACGAAGTGGACCCGGCAGCCCAGGGCGACCGCACCGCCGTCGGCGGGCCGGCTGTCCCCGACCATCAGCACGTCCCGGGGATCGGCGCCGAGCGCCTCGCAGGCCACCGAGAACAGCCGCGCGTCCGGCTTCTGCACCCCGTGCTCGTACGACAGGACGTAGGCGTCCACGTAGGCGTCGAGGCCGTGCGTGCGGAACACCGGCCGCAGGTCCCAGCCGATGTTGCTGACCACACCCACACCGACCCCCCGCTCGCGCAGCGTGCGCAGCACCCGGCCCGCGTCCGGGTACGGCGCCCACGCGTCCGGGTCCATGTGCCGCTCGTACAGCGCGTCGTGCAGGGCCGGGTCGGGCAGCGCTACCCGGCGGGACATCCCGGTGTACGCGGCGCGGTGCAGCGCGGCGCTCTCGTCGCGGACCGCCCACACCTCGGCCAGCTCCGCCGGCACCTCGACCGGGTTCGCCCCGCCGGGCAGCGCCCCGGCCACCTCCAACGCCTTGGCCGCGTCGGCCAGTTCGGACTCGGACAGGGTGATCGCGGTGTCGGCGAGCACGGCACGCAGCCAGGACTCGGTGGACTCGACGCGGAAGAGGGTCCCGGAGAAATCGAAGAGCACGGCAGCCATGCGCCGGACTGTACCCAACACCGTCGACACGTCCGGGCGTTGATCCACAACAGCGGGGCCGAGGTGGTGTGGATCACAAGGGATCGTGCCGGCCCGCCCGCCCCGGCGGACGGGCGCGCCCACCGTCAGCCCGAGGCCGCCGCCGTGTCCAGCGCCCGCCAGGCGTCGGGCGTGAGGTCGTGCTCGGCCCAGCGCGCCGCGGACGTCGCCTCCTGGGGCGTACGGAACCCGGCCACCACGCACGCCACCGCGGGGTCCCGCAGCGGGAAACGGACGGCCGCGTGCGGCAGGACGGTCCCGTGCCGCCGGCAGACGTCCGCCAGCGCACGGGCCCGGGCCAGCTCCGCCGGTGACGCCGGCCGGTAGTCGACGTACGCGCCCTCGGCCGGCCACGCGCTGCTGAGCAGCCCCGAGTTGAAGGGCGCCGCGGCCACCACCGAGACGCCCCGGGCCGCGCACGCGTCCAGCAGCGGCCGGGCGGAGCGGTCGAGCAGGGTCCAGCGGCCCGCCACCATCACGGCGTCCACGTCGGCCTCCGCCACAAAACGCTCCAGCGGCGCCACGGAGTTCATGCCGACGCCCACCGCCCCGATCACCCCCTGTGCGCGCAACTCGGCCAGCGCGGGCACCGCCTGGGCCAGCGCGGTGTCCATGTGGTCGTCGGGGTCGTGGACGTACACGAGGTCGACACGGTCGAGGCCCAGCCGTGCCAGGCTCGACTCCAGGCCGCGCAGCACACCGTCGCGCGAGTAGTCCGGGCGCCGGACCAGGTCGTCGGGGACGGCGAAGCCGCCGGCCGCCAGGTCGGATCCGGTGGGGGAGGGGTGGGGCTCCAGGAGCCGCCCCACCTTGGTCGACACCGTGAACTCCGCCCGCGGCCGGCCGGCCAGCGCCCGCCCCAGCCTCCGCTCGGACAGGCCGAGTCCGTAGTGCGGCGCCGTGTCGAAGTAGCGCACCCCCGCGTCCCAGGCGGCCTCCACGGTCGCCCCGGCGGTGTCGTCGTCCAGGGCGCGGTAGAGGTTGCCCAGCGGGGCGGCGCCGAAGCCGAGCGGGCTCAGCCGCACCGCCGTACGGCCGACCGTACGGCCCGTCACGCCGGCACCCCGTACCAGCGGGCCGCCGTGCCGCCGAAGACCAGCGCCGACTCGTCCTCGTCCAGTCCGTCCGTCAGCTCCTCCGTCGCGGACACGACCGTGCCGTAGTCGGCGGCGAGCAGACAGACCGGCCAGTCGGAGCCGAACATCACCCGCTCCGGGCCGAACCGGTCGAGCAGCAGCCGGGCGTAGGGCCGAAGGGCTCGTGCGAACGGCGGGTCCGTGCGGGTGACCAGCCCGGAGAGCTTCACCGCGACGTTCGGGCAGGCGGCCAGCTCGGCCATCAGCTTCGCCCACGGCGTGAACCCGTCCGGTCCGACGACCGGATTGCCGCCGTGGTCGAGGACGAAGCGCACCCCGGGCAGCTCGCGCACCGTCCGCACGGCGCCGGCCAGTTGGTCGGGCCGTACCAGCAGGTCGTAGACGAGTCCGGTGGCGCCGACGGCGGCGAGCCCCGCGCGGACGTCCGGGCGGGCGGTCCAGTCGGGGTCGGGCTCGTCCTGCACACCGTGGCGGATGCCCACGAGCGCCGCGCCGCCGGGCAGTGCCCGCAGCTCCGCCAGCCGGTCGGGCAGTGCCGGGTCGGTCAGGTCGGCCCAGCCGACGACGGCCGCCACCCGCGGGTCCCGGCCGGCCAGGGCCAGCAGTTCTGGCGTCTCCCGCGGCACCGGGACGGTCTGGACGACGACGGTGGCGTCCACATCCGACCGGTCCAGCTCGGGCCGCAGGTCGTCCATGGTGAAACTCCGCCGCAGCACCGGGATGTCCCTCGTCCACGGCTGGTCGAGGGTGTCGAGGTCCCACAGGTGGTGATGAGCGTCGATGCGCACGCTTGGGTTCCTTGTCTCATGGCTCACGGTCTCGCGCGGTACGGCTGCCGGGGGCGTCCTCAGTCGAGGTGGAAGACCTCTTCGGCGGGGGCCCACCACTCGCCCTCGGCTGCACTGTCCACCGGCTGCTGGCACGGGTCGGTCAGCGCCCACCAGTCACGGGTCACCGGGTCCTCGGCGATGGAGGCGGTGTCCGCCGCGTAGTCGTCGCCGTAGTACTCCAGGTAGCTGAACAGCAGTCCGTCACGCAGGAAGATGGAGTAGTTGCCGATGTTCGCCCGCTTGATCGCGGCGAGCACACCCGGCCAGGCGTCGGCGTGCAGCCGCCGGTACTCCGCCTCCTTCTCCGGTCGCAGCCGGATCACCGACGCGAACCTGCGCACCCCGCTCACCCCTTGCCCCGCGGACGGGTACCGGCCATGCCGCCGTCGACCGCCAGGGACGTGCCCGTGACGGAACCGGACGCCGGGGACGCCAGATGACAGATGGCGGCGGCGACCTCCTCGGCCCGGACCAGCCGTCCGTGCGGCTGGCGGGCGACCAGCGCCGCCCGCTCCCGCTCCGCGTCGGCCGCGCGGTCCAGCAGCCGGCCCACCCAGGGGGTGTCCACGGTCCCCGGGTTCACGGCGTTGACCCGGACCCCGTCGGGCGTGAGGTCGGCCGCCATGGCGAGGGTCAGCGACAGCACCGCGCCCTTGCTCGCCGAGTACACCGCGCGCTGCGGCAGACCCGTGGTCGCGGCGACGGACGAGACGTTGACGATCGCGGCGTGCTCGGAGGCGCGCAGCGCGGGCAGCACGGCGCGGGTGACCCGGACCAGGCCGAGCAGATTCACGTCCAGGACGCGCAGCCACTCCTCGTCGGTGTTGTCCTCCACCGCGCCCTGGGCGCCGATGCCCGCGTTGTTGACCAGTACGTCGAGACCGCCGAGCGCGTCCAGCGCCGTACCGGCGGCCTCCCGTACGGAGGCGTCGTCCCGCAGATCGGCCCGGACGGGCACGCAGCCCGCCACCGTGGGCTCGTCCACGTCGAGGACCGCCACCGCGGCCCCCTCGGCCAGCAGTTGACGCGCGGTCGCCAGTCCGATGCCGGACGCGCCGCCGGTGACCAGGGCCCTGAGCCCGTCGAAGCTCCCCATGTCTCCCTCGCTCGTGGCTTGTTCAAGACGTTCCCCGGGGGTGAACCGGTGCCGGACGACCTGTCCGGCGGGTACCACGCCCCCCAGTAATCAGATGCATTCGGCCTCCGACGTTGGTCGATCGGCCGGATGGACCATAGGCATTCGGGCTCGCCGTACGCAATGACCGCGACGTCCGAGGTGATGCTTTGCCCTGTTGCGCGGCTTTTGGCGGCCGGAATCTGGAAATTTTCAGCCGGACTCTTCCCGCCATGCATCGCCGGTGTCATAGTGACTCCGCCAATGAATCTGATTAATCTCGGGAGTTGTTCCGGTGAGTGAAGAGAGCAAGGTCTCGGCCAGGAACAGTGGAGCTGCCGGCCGTTACCGGCCGGGCTATGAACTGGTCGCCGAGCAGCTGCTCGCCTACATCACCGAGCAGAATCTGCGGCCCGGCGACCGGCTGCCCACCGAGGCGGGCCTGGCCGACATCCTCGGCGCCTCGCGCAACGTGACGCGGGAGGCGGTGAAGGTGCTGGCCGCGATCGGCAGGCTCAGCGTACGCCGGGGCGCCGGCATCTTCGTCGCCCAGTCGCCCGGCGGACTCGCCGAGGACGACCTGACCCACTTCCAGCCGACCAGCATGGAGCACGTCCTCATGCTGCTCGACTACCGCACCCTGGTCGAGTCCGAGACCGCGCGGCGTGCCGCGAGCGAGGCGACCCCCGTCCAGGTGCGGGACATCAGGGACAGTGCCACCCAGTCCCTGGACGCGGGGCGCGCGGCCGACGCCGACGCCTTCGCGGCGGCCGACGCGCTCTTCCACGACCGCGTCGGCGTGGCCGCTCGCAACGTCTTCCTGCGCTCCAGCGTCGCCAACGTCCGGCGGCTGGCCGCGCAGTCCGACGTCCTCCTCTTCCACGGGGACGCCCCCGGCTCGCTGGAGGTCGCCGGTCGGCAGCACATGGCCATCGCGGAGGCCATCGCCGCCGGAGAGTCCGACCGCGCCGCCGAGTTGATGGCCGAGCACATCGCCACCACCCGCCGGCAGTTCGAGCGCAGGATCCGCGACCGCATCTTCAACGTCCAGACGGCCCCGGGCGACACCGCCCCGGCGGCGCCGGACGCCACAGGTGCCCCGAAGACGTCCCCGCCGGAGACTTCCGCCTCCTGACAGGCGCCCGACAGGAAGTCACCCGCGGGGACCCGCACCACCCACAAGGAATGAGCCGTCCATGCCCCGGACGGCCCGGCCGAGGACCGGGCCGTCCGCACCTCCTCCCCGTCGAGGCGATTGGATTCCCATGCGCAAGTCCTCAATACGTCGGCGAAACCCACGGCGAAGAGCCGCGACGCTGACGGTACTGACCCTGGCCGTCGCGGCCCTCCCGCTGACCGCCGCCGAGTCCTCCGCCGCCGACCGGTCCGGCCCGGCGCCCCAACTGGTGTACGTGTCACCGCAGTACGGCCAGGACTCCGGCTCGGGCAACGCCCAGCACCCCTTCAAGACGCTGGAATACGCCCGTGACCACGTGCGGAAGATCAACCACCACATGGAGCGCGATATTCATGTCGAACTCCTGTCTGGTACTTATCGGTTGAACCGTACCTTCAGCCTCACCGAGCGGGACTCCGGCACCAACGGCCACCGCGTCGTCTACGAAGCCGCCCCGGGCGCCGACCCGGTGATCAGCGGCGGCAGCCAGGTCACCGGCTGGAAGCCCGTCGACGCCGGCCACAAGGTCTACAAGGCGCACGTCGGCGACCTCGACACCCGGCAGCTCTACGTCAACGGCGAGCTGGAGACCCGGGCCCGCGGTCAGGAGAACCCGTCGGGCTTCACCAAGACCTCGACCGGTTACACCATCACCGACACCAGCATGGACGGCTGGAAGAACCAGGGCGACATCGAGGTCATCAGCCGCATCGGCTGGATGATGCTGCGCTGCCCGGTCAAGTTGATCAGCGGCACGACGATGACCATGCAGCAGCCCTGCTTCCACAACGCCAACCTCCACGACGGCAACCAGATCGGGAACCCGAACTGGCTGGAGAACGCCCGGGAGCTGATGGACACCCCCGGTGAGTGGTACCTCGACAAGAGCGCGGGCGACCTCTACTACATGCCCAAGGACGGGCAGGACCTCGCCACGGCGACCGTGACCGTGCCCCGGGTGCAGGACCTGGTGGACCTCGACGGCACCACCGACCACCCGGTGAGCAACGTGTCCTTCCAGGGCATCACCTTCTCCTACTCCACCTGGCTGGCGCCGAGCTCGGACGACGGACTCATCGAGGGCCAGGCGGGCTTCCGGATCGTCGGCAATGACAACCCGGACTTCGACTCCACCCGCCTCAAGTGGGTCAAGACGCCCGGCGCGGTCAACGTCAGCCACGGCCACGGCGTCGACTTCACGGGCAACACCTTCACCCACCTCGGCGCGGTCGGCCTGAACCTCAACACCGGTACGCGCGGCACCCATGTCACGGGCAACGTCTTCAAGCAGATCGCCTCGACGGGCATCCAGGTCGGCGGCACGGACGTCATCGACGCCCACCCGGACGACCCGCGCGACATCACCCAGGACAACACGGTCGACAACAACGTGGTCACCCACGTCGCCGACCAGTACCAGGGCTCCCTGGGCATCTTCGCCGGCTACACCGACCACACGGTCATCACCCACAACAAGCTCTACGACCTGCCCTACAGCGGCATCTCCGTGGGCTGGGGCTGGGGTCTGACCGACAAGGGCGGCGACACCAACTACCCGGGCAACTCGGGCGTGCCGATCTGGGACACCCCGACCACCGCCCGCTCCAACGTGATCACCGACAACGACATCAGCGACATCATGAAGTCGCAGGCCGACGGCGGCGCGATCTACACGCTCAGCGCCAACCCCGGCGGTGTGGTGTCCGGCAACTTCATCCACAAGATCCCGCCGCTCGCCTACGGCGCGATCTACCAGGACGAAGGCAGCCGTTACTGGCACACCACCAACAACGCGTTCTGCGACATCGCCTTCCAGTGGCTGCTGTTCAACCACGGCATGGACATCACCGCGGACTACAACTTCACCACCTCGTCGCGGTTCGCCACCCAGTTCAACAGCACCGACGACACGATCGCCAACAACACGACCGTGGAGGGCTGCGAGCAGCTGCCCGCCTCCATCCTCGACAACGCCGGACTCCAGGCCAAGTACCGCCACCTGGACCCGGACCCGGAGCAGAGCGACCGCACCGCGCCGACCGCGCCCGGCAAGCCGGCCGCCGTCACGGACTTCCCGACCGTCGCCGACCTGAGCTGGCCCGCCGCCAGTGACGACAGCGGTGTCACCGGTTACTCCGTGTACCGGGACGGCAAGCTCGTCAGTGCCGCCAAGGGCACCTCGGTGCGCATCCCCAACCTCACGGCCGGCACGACGTACAGCTTCACCGTCACCGCCCGCGACGCCGCGGGCAACGAGTCGAAGCCCGGCCCGGCCACCACGGTCACCATGCCCTCCGGCACCGACCTGGCCCTGAACAAGCCGGTCACCGAGTCCTCGTACTCGGAGCCGAACACGCCGGAACTGGCCGTGGACGGTGACCTGTCCACCCGCTGGGCGCAGGGCCTCGGGCTGCCCGACCCGTCCTGGATCCAGGTCGACCTGGGCGCGCAGTACGACATCAGCGGCGCCATCACCACCTTCGAGAAGGACAACGGCTACAAGTACCGCCTGGAGGTGTCGCCCGACGAAACCCACTGGACCACGCTCCAGGACCACACCGGCGACGTCACCACCGAGCAGGCCAACTACGCCCCCGCGGAACAGGAGACCCACGGCCGTTACGTCCGGCTGACGATCACCGGCTCCAGCTTCGCCGGCGGCAGCATCTACGAACTCCAGGTCTACGGCACGGCCCTCGCACCGAGCGACGACCACACCGCGCCTGCCGCGCCGTCGAAGCCCACCGCCACCGCGCTGCTGCCCGGCCTCGCCGAGGTGAGCTGGCCCGCCGCCCCGGACGACCAGGGTGTCACCAGCTACGCGGTCTACCAGGACGGCAAGCGCATCGCCGTCACCGACCAGACCAAGGTGCGGGCCGGCGGCCTGACGCCCGGGAAGGACTACTCCTTCACCGTCGTCGCCAGGGACGCCGCGCTCAACGCCTCCGCGCCGAGCGACGCGGCCACGATCACCATGCCGGCCGACCACGACCTGGCGCTCAAGGCACCGGTGACCGTGTCCTCGTACTCGCAGCCCAACACACCGGAACTGGCCGTGGACGGCGATCTGTCCACCCGCTGGGCGCAGGGTCTCGGTCTGCCCGACCCGTCCTGGATCCAGGTCGACCTGGGCAAGGTGACCACGGTCTCCAGCGTGGTCACCACGTTCGAGAAGTCGAGCGGCTACCAGTACCTCATGGAGTACTCGGCCGACGGCGTCCACTGGTCCACGCTCGACGACCACACGGCCAACGCCACCACGGCCCAGGCGAACTACTCCTTCGCCGACAGCCCCGTCGATGCCCGTTACCTGCGGCTGACCGTCACCGGCTCCAGCTTCAGCGGCGGCAGCATCTACGAACTCCAGGCGTACGGCGGCTTCTGAGCCACGCCGGTCGTCTCCCGGCCGTACTCCACCTCAGGAACAGAAAGCGACCATGAAGATCACACATGTCGAGGTCCACCGGATCGACGTCCCCGCCGCCGACCCGCCCTTCCGGTGGCGGGACGGACTGAGCGGAAGCGCACCGGTGGGCGACGGCGCGGTCCTGCGCATCGGCACCGACGAAGGTGCCGAGGGGGTGGCGGTGTTCGCGCGGCCGGGAGCGGCCGTCACCCTCCAGGACCTGGTCGACCGCGTCTTCCGCGAGGAACTCGTGGGGGCCGACCCGTTCCGGCGCGAATGGCTCTGGCACCGGGTCTGGGAACTCGACCGCATCCACGAACTGCCCCTGCCCGCCCTGGGCCTGATCGACGTGGCGCTGTGGGACCTGGCCGGCCGGGTGCACGACCGGCCCGTGTGGCAGCTGCTCGGCGGCTTCCGCGAGGCCATCCCCGCCTACGCCTCCACCTCCACCTTCGCCACCACCGAGGAGTTCCTCTCCGTCGCCGACCAGTGCCTCGAACTGGGCTACCACGGCATCAAGCTGCACGCCTGGGGCGACGCCCGCCGGGACGCCGCGCTGTGCCAGGCGCTGCGCGACCACGTCGGCCCGGACGTCCCCCTCATGTACGACGGCTCGGCCGGGTTCGACCTGCCCGACGCCATCCACCTGGGGCAGGCGCTCGGCGAGGCCGACTACCTCTGGTACGAGGAGCCGATGCGCGAGTTCAGCATCAGCGCCTACCAGCGGCTCGCCGAGACCGTCACCGTCCCGCTGCTCGTCGCCGAGACCTCCGACGGCGCGCACATGAACTCCGCCGACTTCATCAGGAGCGGCGCCGCCACCTTCGGCGTCCGCGCCGGCACCACCCTGCGCGGCGGCATCACCGGTGCGATGCGCACCGCCCACCTGGCCGACGCCTTCCGGGTGCGCGCCGAGGTGCACGGTTCGGACATCCCGAACCACCACCTCTGCATGGCCATCTCCAACACCACCTACTACGAGTCCCTGGTCACCTCCACCGACGTCGTCCGCGAGCGGCACGTCGACGAACAGGGTCTGGTGCACGCCCCCACCGGTCCGGGCATCTCCCTGCCCCTCGACTTCGGCTACGGCAGCGAACTCCAGCGGTTCGTGGAACGACCCCGCTGACCCCGCCCGCCCCCATGCCGTACCGACTCCGCAACTCCGCTCGATCCGAACCACGAAAGGCAAGACGATGACGTCTTCCCGCTCCCTGCGCGGCAGAGCCGTCCGCGCCCTCGCCGCGGGAGCCGCCCTGGCGGCCCTCACCGCGCTGGCCGGCTGCGCCGACGCCGATCCGTCCCCCGGGGCGGGCTCGGCCAAGGCGAGCAACACCCCGTTCAAGCCGGTCGCGCAGAAGGCCGGTTCCGAGATCACCGTGTGGACCGACTCCACCCGGCTGCCCTCGGTGCAGGCGTACCAGAAGACCCACCCGGACGCGAAGCTGAAGATCGTCACCTACGACGGCGGCGCCGACGGCTCCACCTACCTCCAGACGAAGGTGCAGCTGTTCGACCGCACCGGCAAGGGCTGGCCCGACGTCGTCTTCGGCTCGCCCACCGACGTCACCTGGGCGTCCGCCCCGACCAAGCCCGGCGCCACCCCCTTCGCGGCCCCGCTGGACGAGAAGCTGGTCCCGCAGAGCACCCTGGACGGCTTCGCCAAGGGCTCCCTGGCGCCGTGCCAGTTCGGCGGCCACACCTACTGCATGCGCAACGACATCGCCCAGGTCGTCCTCTGGTACAACAAGTCCCTGATGGACAAGTGGGGCTACCAGGTCCCCACCACCTGGGCCGAGTACGAGGCCCTGGGCGTCAAGGTCGCCAAGGAGCACCCCGGTTACCTCGTCGGCTCGGTGGGCGACACCAACTCCCACGAGTCGTACTTCTGGTCCAGCCAGTGCCCGGCGTTCAACCTCACCAAGCCGGACACCCTGCGCTCGGACCTCCAGGACCCCGACTGCACCCGGATGGCCGGCCTCCTGGACAAGCTGATCGCCGCGAAGGCCGTCACCACCCAGGGCTTCTTCAGCCAGGGCTTTGCCAAGAGCAGCGGCTCCAAGGTCCTCATGGCCTACGGCCCGTCCTGGTACGGCCAGTACCTGTTCAAGGCGGCCTTCCACGCCCCGGCCAAGCAGATCACCGCGTCGGCCCCGCTGACCTGGCCCGGTGAGACCACCGCGACCACGGGCAACGTCGGCGGCGGCGTCTGGATGGTCTCCGGGCACAGCGCCGACCTGAAGGCGTCCACGGACCTGGTGACCTGGCTGACCACCTCCGACGCCAACCAGGCGTCCGCGCCCACCTACCCGGCCTACGCGCCGGCCGCCAAGGCGTGGCTCGCCAACCCGGCGAACCGCTCCTACTTCGCGACCGACGTCAGCGGCCCCTTCCAGCAGGCCGCCGACGAGGTGTGGACGGGCTGGTCCAACACCAAGTTCTCGGACGCCACCTCCTGGTCGAGCGTCGTCCTGCCGGCCCTCACCGCGGGCAAGACCCTGACCGACACCCTCCCGGCCTGGCAGAAGTCCATCAGGGACCAGGCCAAGGCCAACGGATACAAGGTGACCGACCGATGACGCTGCTGGACACCCAGCCCGTCACCGTGACCGCCCCTCCCCGCCGCGGCAGCACGCCGCGGCGGCGGGGCGGCGCCGCGGGCCCCCTGTTCGTCTCCGGGTACACGCTGCTGCTGCTCGCGTTCGGCGTCTTCCCCACCGGTTACGCGTTCTACCTGGCCTTCACCAATGTCTCGGGCCAGTTCACGGGCATCAACCAGTTCATCAGGGTCGCCCAGGACTACCGGTTCCTGCCGGCGTTCGGGCACATCCTGGTCTACCTGGTGCTGTGGCTGGTGACGCTCGTGGTGCTGACCGTCCTGAGCGCCGTCGTGCTGCGCGGCCGGGTCAGTTCCCGGGCCTCCGCGGTGCTGCGGTTCCTGTACTACATCCCCGGCGCCCTCGCCGGCGTGGCGAGCGTCCTGGTCTGGCTGTTCATGCTCGACCCCGACGTCAGCCCGGTCTCCTGGCTGCTCAAGGCCATGGGGATGGACAGCTTCGCCGCCGTCCTCGCCCCCGGCAACCTGCCGCTCATCTTCATGCTGGTCGCGTTCTGGACCGGCGCGGGCGGCTGGATGGTCGTCATGTACGGGGCGCTCAACAACATCCCGGACGAGGTCATCGAGGCGGCCCGCATCGACGGGGCCGGGCCCTGGCGCACCGCCTGGTCCATCCAGATCCCGATGATCCGGCAGTGGATCACCTACATGACCATCCTGGCCTTCGCGGGTGGCACCCAGCTGTTCGTGGAGCCGCAGCTGCTCCAGACCGCCAGCCTGGGCCGGGTCAGCCCCACCTGGTCACCCAACCAGCTCGCCTACGTCTACGCCTTCCAGCAGGGCGACTTCAACGGCGCCGCCGCCATCTCCGTCTTCCTGCTGGCACTCGGCCTGCTCTGCGCGGGACTGCTCGTCTGGCGCTCGAACATGTTTTCGTTGGATGAGAAATGACATCACCTCTCGCGCTCGCGCGCTCCCGTACCACGCCCTCGCGGGCCGTCTCCGCGCTGATCGTGGGGCTGCTGCTCGCCGTCCTGCTGGTGTTCTTCGTCCTGCCGGTCCTGTGGCTGCTGCTCGCCCCGAGCAAGACCGCGGGGCAGATCGTCCACGACAACCCGCTGTCCTTCGGCTCGTTCGGGCAGATCGGGGCCGCCTGGCGGCACCTGTTCTCCTTCGAGGACGGCGCGGTCCTGGTGTGGCTGCGCAACTCGGCGCTCTACGCGGGCGGTTCACTGGTCCTCACCCTGGTCACCAGCGTCCCGGCCGGCTACGCCCTGGCCCTGACCAGATTCCCCGGCCGCAAGATCCTGCTCGCGATCACCCTGGTCTCGATGATCATGCCGTCGGCCACCCTGGTCCTGCCGGTCTTCCTCGAACTGAACAAGTTCCATCTGATCGGCACGGCCTGGTCGGTGATCCTGCCCTTCTCGTTCTACCCGTTCGGCGTGTACCTCGTGTACATCTACTTCGCCACCAGCCTGCCCCGCGACCTGCTGTCCGCCGCCCGCATCGACGGCTGCACCGAGTGGCAGCTGTTCCTCAGGATCGCCCTGCCGCTCGCCAAGCCGGTGATCGGACTGGTCGCCTTCTTCAGCTTCGTCGGCAACTGGAACAACTTCTTCCTGCCCTATCTCGTGCTGCCGAACAGCGACGAGTTCCCCATCCAGGTGGGCCTGAACCAACTGCTGTCCTCCACACCCTCGTTCAACCCGGTGGCCGGCGCGGGACTGAACATCACCGTCCCGGAACTCGCCCTCGCGATCATCGTCGCGATCCTGCCGGTGCTGGTGCTGTTCCTCTTCTCCCAGCGCACCCTCGTCTCGGGCATGCTCGCGGGCTCGACGAAGGAGTGACGGGGCGCGGGCCGGCGGATCAGCCGCCGTCGCCGGGCGCGCCCGCGGACCGGTCACGCGCCCCGCGCCCGTACGGGCCCCGCGCCACGCGCTCGTGCACCGGCACCGCGAGCGCCACCACCAGCGCGCCGAGCAGCCAGCCGCCCAGCACGTCCGAGGGCCAGTGCACCCCGAGCCACACCCGGGTCACGCCCACCCCGACGACCGAGACCACGGCCACCACTACGGCCGTGCGCCACAGGGCGCGGCCCGCGCCCGAGCGGTGCAGCAGCCACAGCAGCAGTCCGCACACCACCGTCGCGGTCATGGCGTGCCCGGAGGGGAAGGACGCGTAGCGCGCGGAGTCGACGGGGTCGGGCCAGACCGGGCGGGCGCGGCCCACGGCCGCCTTCAGCGCCTGCTGCGCCAGCACGCCGAACGCACAGGCCGCCAGCAGCCACACCGCCGTCCACCACGCCGAGCGGCGCCACACCAGCCATCCGGCGGTGGCCACTGCCACCAGACGCAGGGTGAGGGGGTCCCACACCCAGTCGGTCAGGACGCGGAAGACGCGGGTGACCACGGGCTCGGCGACCGCCCAGCGGTGGGTGGTCCTGGCGACGCTCCCGTCCAGCGAGAGCAGCGGCCGCCACTCGGCCGCGACCAGCGCGGTCAGCACCGCCGAGCACACCACGAGCACCAGCGCGACGACCGCGGGGGTGCGGGACGACGGGCCGCCGGCCGAAGGGTCCATCCCGCGATCTTCCCCGACGCCCCGCACCTGGCACCACCACTCCCACCCCGGCGCGTCCGGCAGTGGCTCGCCGTCCGGTGCGCGGGGCCGGTGGCGCCCCGAGGGGGGCACGGGCAACTGCGCGCCCGGCCAGGACTGTGCAGCGGTCGACGAACGGCGTGTCCCGGCTCGTCGGCGCAGCCCTCAGCCGAGCGCCCGCAGGGCCGGGACCAGGGCCACCGCCAAAGGCGCCGCCGGCACCAGCGCGGCGGCGGCCGTCAGCCAGAGGCGGCGCACGGCCGGCAGCCGGTCCGGGGGAGTGAGCAGCCGGTTGACACGCTCGGGCACCTGGGCCTGCGGGGTGGGGGCGGGACCGAACACGCCCCGCTCCTCGTTGAGTTCGACCAGCGCCAGCGCCGTCGTGAGCCGTCCGAAGCGGCGCGAGGCCATGTCGTCCGCGGCCAGTTCCACCAGCCGGTGCATCTCGTCCCGGAACGCCGCGAACACCCGCACCTGCGGGAACCCGCCCGCCAGCGCCCCCGAGCAGTTCAGCAGCCAGTCGTGCCGCGCCCGCGCGTGCCCCTGCTCATGGGCGAGCACGGCGTCCAGCTGCCGTCCCTCCAGCCGGCGCAACGCGGCCGTGGTGATGACGAGTCGGGGCGCCCCGCCGGGCAGCCACCAGGCGCCGGGCCGCTCGCCCTCCAGCACCACCAGCCGTCCGCCGGACGGTTCCTCACCGGGCAACAGCGGTGCGCGCACGAGGAGTTCCGACCGTCGCGCATGCCGTCGCGACCGGGCCCGCACGACCTCCCGGACCAGCATCGCCGCGCTCCACAGCCCACCGCACGCCAGGGCCACCGCCGTCGCCGCCGCCCAGGGCCCGGCCCCCTTGAGGGCGTAGGCGTCCACCACCGCGCGCGGCGCCGGGGCGAAGACGTGTCCGCGCACCTCCTGCCAGGCGGCCGCAGCGCTGAACGTCATCGACAGGGCGCAGCACAGCAGCACGGCCGCCACGACGCACTGCCACACCCACAGCGCGACCACCGGCTCCCGGTCCACCCAGTCGGCGCGGGCGATGAGCCGGGGGCCGACGAAGGCGGTCAGGGCGCCGAGCAGCAGCAGTGCCGCGGGGACCATCATGGACAGCACCCTATGAGCGGCGGACCGGGCCGGGATACGGCCCAACGGCCCAAAGTGACGGACACAACGCCCCCTTGCCACAGCGCGCGGCCGGCCGCGGCTCAGAGCGTGAGCAGCATCGCGACCATGCCGATCGCCATGGACAGCCGGCAGGTCAGCGCCAGTTCCGGACGGTCCCCCCACCGGACCGCCGGGCCACCGCCCGGCACGCCCGGTACGCCCGGCGCTCCCGGCACGACCGCCGGGACGAGCCGGGCGCCCGACAGCAGCACGTAGCCGGCGAAGTAGAGCAGCAGCACCCCGGTCAGCGCCGGGAGTCCGGCGCCCCCGTGCGCGTGGTGCGCGGCGGGGGAGAGGGCCATCACGACCGACATGTAGACCATCGCCGCTGCCCCGACCAGATGGTGCCGGTGGTGCGCACTGGCGCGCGCACCCCACAGGGCGCGCAGCGCCGCCGCCCCGAACACCGCCGCGTACA
Source organism: Streptomyces sp. NPDC026672 (assembly GCF_040638185.1). Taxonomy (NCBI): domain Bacteria; kingdom Bacillati; phylum Actinomycetota; class Actinomycetes; order Kitasatosporales; family Streptomycetaceae; genus Streptomyces; species Streptomyces sp. NPDC026672. The sequence continues at coordinate 120,811 of NZ_JBEZXS010000024.1, read as the reverse complement.
GCGGCCAGGCCCACGGCGGCGGGGCGAACACCGTGGCGGGCACGGCCATCGCGGCCATGCCGAAGCCCATCAGCGCCTCGCCGCCCGCCGCGCTGCGCTGCTCCTCGACGCTGCTGCGCATCCGCAGCAGACAGTAGGCACCGGTGGCCGCGCACAGCGCGACCAGGAGCCAGCCGAGCGAAGCCGGTCCGTGCACGCTGCCTCCCGCTGCCCGCCCCGCGTTCCGCGTTCCGTCGACGGAGGTGATGCCCGCCACACGTGGCGCGCAAGCGAGCGCACCGGGGTGCACGGGGAGCGTTCGCAGGAGCACACCCTGTGACATGGTCCTCGGTCGAGGCCGTGTCACCCCCGCCCCGGAGCCCGCCGGAGCGGGTCGTCCTCGTCGAGGGGGCCGGACACCGTACGCTCGCCGCTACGGCACGACACCGGGAGCGGCGCTCCCGGACCGGTCCGGCGGCCACGCAGACGACGACAGCCACGACGGAGGACGTACGGCCATGACGCCGAGCAACGGACGACCCGCGCCCGGGAACGACACGGCGGGGGGCGACACCGTCGCCTCGGTCGTCCGGCAGTGGCACGCCGTCCACCCCCACCTCGACACCGGCCCCATGGAGATCATCGGCCGCATCAACCGCTGTGCCGCCCTCTTCCAGCAGGCCGAGGACGCCCCGCTGCGCCGCGCCGGCCTCAGCCGCTCCGAGTTCGACCTGCTCGGCGCGTTGCGCCGCACCGGCCGCGAACTGACCCCGAGCGAGCTGAGCCGCGAGACCTTCTCCTCGGGCGCCGCCGTCACCAAACGCCTCAAGCAGCTCACCGAACGCGGACTCGTGGAACGCCGGGGCGACACCCGTGACCGCAGGGTCGCCCATGTCCGCCTCACCGAGGCCGGCCGCGCCCTCGTCGACGGCGTCCTGCCCGAACAGCTCGCCCACGAGGCGGCCGTGCTGTCCGCGCTCGCTCCCGAGGGACGGGGTGAACTGGCCGGGCTGCTCGGGGAGTTGCTCGGCAGGATGGAGGCCCGCCCGGGAGCGCTGCCCGCCTGAAGGCATCGGGAGCGGTCCGACGGGCCCTAGATCTCGGGCCGGTAGCGCAGCGGATGGTCCGCCGGGACCTCCACCAGGACGATCCGGGTGCCGTCCGGGTCCCTGGTCCACATCTCGATCAGCCCCCAGGGCTCCCGCACCGGGTCCCGCTCGATCCCGACGCCCCTCGCCAGCAGCTCGTCCCGTGCCGCCGCCGCGTCCTCGATCTGGAGCCACAGCCGCAGCGCCGGCGCCGACGGGGTGCGGGAGCGGCCGGAGACCTCCAGGAAGCCGCCGCCGAGGAAGTAGACGGTGCCGCGCTCCGCTCCCGTGCCGAACTCGCGGTGGACGGCGAGGCCCAGTTGCTCACCGTAGAAGAAGCGGGAGCGCTCGGGATCGGTGGGCCGGAGCAGGACCCGGCTGCTGAGTACGTGCACCATGCGTCCGCACCCTAGGGCCTGCCGGCTCCCGCGGGCCGGAACGGCTCGTCGACCGAGGCCGTTCGTGGGCGGACGGGCTCCCGTGGCAGGGTGGGGCACGACCTGCCGAGCCGTGTCACAGATCGGAGTCCCGCATCATGGACGCTCCCGCCCCCGACCTCACCTTCCGCGAAGCCACCGACGCCGACGTGGACGCGCTGGTCGCCCTGGTCGAGTCGGCGTACCGAGGAGACTCCAGCCGGGCCGGGTGGACCACCGAGGCCGACATCCTGGAGGGGCAGCGCACCGACCCCGAAGGGGTGCTCGCGGTCGTCAAGTCGCCCGACAGCACGCTGCTGACGGTGGAGCGGGAGGGCCGTGTCGTCGCCTGCTGCCAGCTGGAACACCGCGGCGACCACGCCTACTTCGGGATGTTCGCGGTCAGCCCCGCCCTCCAGGGCGCGGGCCTCGGCAAGGTGGTCATGGCCGAGGCCGAGCGCCGGGCCCGCGCGAGCTGGGGCGTCACGGAGATGCACATGACGGTGATCTCCGTGCGCGAGGACCTGATCGCCTGGTACGAGCGGCGCGGCTACCGCCGTACGGGACGCATGACACCGTTCCCGTACGGCGACGAGCGCTTCGGCATCCCGCAGCGGGACGACCTGGCGTTCGAGCTGCTGGTCAAGTCCCTCGGGTGACGCTCAGGCGGTGAAGCGGCCCGTGCGCTTGATCTCCGGGTAGTCGGTCGTCGCGCCGTCCAGCCCGAGCGCACGGACCAGCCGCAGCTGGTCCTGGGTGTTGACCACCCAGCCGATGATCCGCAGATCGGCCTTGCGGGCGCGCTCGACGATCTCCAGGGTGAGCCGCCGGATGTCGAGGCAGACCGTCGCGGCGCCCGCCTCGGTGGCCCGGTCCACCACGTCGGTGCCGTACCTGCTCGCGACCAGCGCGGTGCGCACCCCGGGCACCAGCCGCGCGATCTCCGCGATCGCCTCGTCGTGGAACGAGGACACCTCCACCCGGGACACCAGGTCGCGCCGGTGCATCACCTCGGCCAGCGCCCGGGCCGCCGCCACGTCCTTGATCTCCGCCTGCAACGGCGACCGCACGGCGTCCAGCACCTCCTCGAACACCGGGACGCGCTCCCCGCGTCCCGCGTCCAGGGTGCGCAGCTCGGCGAGGGTCCGGTCGGCGATCGGACCGGTCCCGTCGGTCGTGCGGTCCACCTTGGCGTCGTGCATGACCACCAGAGCACCGTCCTTGCTCAGGTGGAGGTCGAGTTCGATGAGATCGAGGCCGGCCTGCTCGGCGGCGACGAAGGAACGGAGAGTGTTCTCGGGCTCGACGCCCATGACTCCGCGGTGACCGATGGTAAGGAAGTTCAAGGTTCAACTCGCTTCCGTCGACGGCGGCTCGGCAGTCGCGCGGACCGGCCCGGACCTCGCTGTCCACGCGGCGGAACCGCCAGCCTAACGGCCTGGTCCGCCGATGGACCCGCGCGTACACGGGGGATTGGGGTGACGCGCACGGGGCAGGCGGCCCGGACCCACGGTGATCGCCACCAGGCGCGAGGCGGTTCCCCGGCCCGTGGAACGGCCGGATTCCCACCCTGCCGCCGCGGGGCCGACCGCACGGCCCCGCGGAGTGGAAGTGAGTGCTGTCACGGTTTACGGCAGGAAAAAGAGCGGTTACCAGGCGGTGCCACAGGATGATTTCCGGATGGTCCCCTTGCTGGGAGAAACCGTGTACGCATACGGTGTCCTTACGCGAGCTTGTCCCGTGGAGGATGGAACATGACGGAAATTCTTGTGCAGGTGGGTTCCGAGGAGCGGATTCCTCCCGTGACCAGGGTGATCGAGCACCCGGCGTGGCCCGTGCTCAAGGAAGCCGTGGAGCAGATCCGGCCATGGCAGTCCAAGGACGGCTCGATCGACTTCGAGGCCGAGGACGCACCCTCCTGTCAGGACGCCGAGGGCGCGGTAGGCCGAGTGGTGGACGCGGTCGAGCGGCTCGCCCCGCTGCTCCCGCACGACGCCGCGTACCACGAGGCCCTGGTGAAGGACCTGCGCCGCTGGGCCGACGGCGGCTTCGGGGTCCCCGACTTCCTCGACTCCCTCCTCGCCTTCCAGCCGGCGGCCGACCGCGCGGACGGGCTCCAGCACCTCGTGGTGTTCGCGATGTACACGCAGAACGGCAACCCGGACCGCAACCTGGAGGCGGTCGTGCTGCGCATGGTCTGGCCGCAGTGGCTGGCCGAGCTGGAGCGCACCCGCTACGACAACCCGCTCTTCTGCGGCATCACCTTCGAGGACTTCACGTCCGGCTACGACACCAACTCGGCGGTCCTCTTCCCGGAGACCATCGCCGTCCGTGAGGCGCCGGAACGTTTCACCTGGGGTGGCATCTTCTGCGACCGCGAGGCCGCCCGCTTCCGCCGCGTCACCGACGCCGCCGTGGGCATCCTCGGTCTTGAGCTGCCCGAGGACGTCGCCGCCATGGTCCACGACCAGAAGCGCTGCGAGGAGGCGTTCGTGCTGTGGGACATGGTCCACGACCGCACCCACAGCCACGGCGACCTGCCCTTCGACCCATTCATGATCAAGCAGCGCCAGCCGTTCTGGATGTACGGCCTGGAGGAGCTGCGCTGCGACCTCACCGCCTTCAAGGAGGCCGTGAAGCTCCAGGCGGACGGCGTCCCGCAGGCCCGTGACGTGCAGTACGCGGTGCTCTTCGACCGGATGTTCCGCTTCCCGGTCACCGGCGAGCGGGTGCGCAACTACGACGGCCTCGGCGGCCAGCTGCTCTTCGCCTACCTGCACAGGCACGACGTCGTGCGCTGGACGGACAACAAGCTGCACATCGACTGGGACCGCGCTCCGCAGGTCACCAACCAGCTGTGCGACGAGATCGAGAAGCTCTACCGCGACGGCATCGACCGCCCGAAGCTGGTGCACTGGTTCGCCGGCTACGAACTGGTCGCCACGTACCTCTCCCCGCACCCCGGTTCCCGGTGGGCCAAGGGCCCCGACGCCCTGGATCTGACCCAGCCCCCGCGGAAACTCGTGGATGACGTGCTTCCGGACGAGTTTCCGCTGAGCATGTTCTACGAGGCACTGTCCAAGAAGCTGAAGAACGTGATCGCCTCCACCAAGGGCATCACGGCGGACGGGGCCGAGCGGGTCGCCGCGTGAGCGACCGCGTCCGGAACACTGCTCAGGAGGCGAGGACCATGGGGAACGGGACTCTCAGCGGTGCGGTGATCGCGGTGGCCGGCGCGGGCGGGCCCGCGGGCCGGGCGGCGCTGCTGCGACTCGCCGAGGCGGGCGCGACCGTCGTCGGCGCGGACAACGACCCGCAGCGGCTCTCGGAGGCCGTCGACGCCGCGCGCTACGCGTCCGGCGGCGCCACCGTCACCGGGGACACGGTCGACCTGCTGGACCTGAGGTCCACCCGCGACTGGGCCACCCACATCGAGAACGACTTCGGGCGCGTCGACGGACTGGTCCACCTCGTGGGCGGCTGGCGCGGCAGCGAGACGTTCACCAAGACCAGCCTGGACGACTGGGACTTCCTGGAGCTGCTGCTGGTCAAGACGGTGCAGCACACCTCGCTCGCCTTCCACGAGGCGCTCCAGCGCAGCGAGCGCGGCCGGTACGTGCTGATCAGCGCCGCGGGCGCGAGCAGGCCGACCGCGGGCAACGCGGCGTACGCGGCGGCCAAGGCCGCAGCCGAGGCGTGGACGCTGGCCATGGCCGACTTCTTCCGCAAGGCGGGGATCTCGGAGGGCGCCGAGGGGCCCACGTCGGCGGCTGCGATCCTGGTGGTGAAGGCGTTGGTGCACGAGGCCATGCGTGCCGAGCGGCCCAACGCGAAGTTCGCGGGCTTCACGGACGTCGGGGACCTCGCCGAGGCCATCGTCGACGTCTGGAGCAAGCCCGCCGCCGAAGTGAACGGAAACCGTCTGTGGCTGACCGAGAAGCCGTGAACCCTCCCAGGACCGACGCGCGTCGCCATCACGACCCCGAGGTCCGCGGTTTCGCCAGTGACAACTACGCCGGGGCGCACCCCGAGGTGCTCGCCGCCCTGGCCCTCGCCAACGGCGGCCACCAGGTCTCCTACGGCGAGGACGCCTACACGGAGAACCTCCAGCGGATCGTCCGCAGCTACTTCGGCGCGACGGCCGAGGCGTTCCCGGTCTTCAACGGCACCGGCGCCAACGTCGTCGCGCTCCAGGCGCTCACCGACCGCTGGGGCGCGGTGATCTGCGCCGAGAGCGCGCACATCAACGTCGACGAGGGCGGCGCCCCCGAGCGCATGGCCGGCATCAAGCTCCTCACGGTGCCCACACCCGACGGCAAGCTCACGCCCGAACTGATCGACCGGCAGGCGTACGGCTGGGAGGACGAGCACCGCGCCATGCCGCAGGCCGTCTCGATCACCCAGAGCACCGAGCTGGGCACCGTCTACACACCGGACGAGATCCGCGCCATATGCGAGCACGCGCACGCGCGCGGCATGACCGTCCACGTGGACGGCTCCCGGCTCGCCAACGCCGCCGCGTCCCTGGACGTCCCGATGCGCACGTTCACCAACGCCGTCGGTGTCGACGTCCTGTCGCTCGGCGGGACGAAGAACGGCGCACTGTTCGCCGAGGCCGTCGTGGTCCTCAACCAGGACGCCGTGCGCCGGATGAGGCACGTGCGCAAGATGTCCATGCAGCTCGCCTCCAAGATGCGCTTCGTCTCCGTGCAGTTGGAGGCGCTGCTCGCCAAGGACCTGTGGCTGCGCAACGCCCGGCACGCCAACGGGATGGCGCGGCGCCTGGCCGAGGGCGCGAGGGCGGTGCACGGGGTCGAGATCCTGCATCCCGTGCAGGCCAACGGGGTGTTCGCGAAGCTGCCGCACGACGTGGCGGAACGGCTCCAGAAGCGGTTCCGGTTCTACTTCTGGGACGAGTCCGAGGGTGTCGTGCGCTGGATGTGCGCCTACGACACGACCGAGGACGACGTGGACGCGTTCGTGGCCGCGCTCAAGGAGGAGATGGCGCGCTAGCCGGAGCCGTCTTCGCAGTTCTGCATAGGTATGCGGTCACCCGAAAAATCATTGACGCTCGGGTGATCGCTTTCCTATGCTCTGCCGACATGGAGCTGATCCAGCAGAACCCCGACCTGTCCGTCTACTTGGCCGCCGACGAGGCAATCGACCATGAGCATCCGCTGGTGCGGCGGACGGCCGCGCGGCTGGCCAAGGATGCCGAGGACTCGTATGCCTATGCACGCCTCGCGTTCGAGTTCGTCCGGGACGCCGTCACCCACTCCCAGGACGTCGGTGACCCCCGGGTGACCTGGCGCGCGTCGGACGTGCTGGAGCAGGGCACCGGCATCTGCTACGCCAAGGCCCACGCGCTCGCCGCGCTGCTGCGGGCCGAGGACATCCCCACCGCGCTCTGCTACCAGCGGTTCGACGTGGTGCACGGCCTGGTCGCCGTCCGCTTCCACGGGGCCTGGCACCGGCAGGACCCGCGCGGCAACAAGCCAGGAGTGGACGCGCAGTTCTCCCTCCAGGGCGAGCGGCTGGCCTGGGTGCCGGATCCGGCGTCCAATGAGTTGGACCACCCGGTCCTGTACGCTCGACCCCATCCGGCGGTCCTCGGCGTCCTGAAGGCCGCCCCCGACCGGTCCGCCCTGTGGAAGACGCTCCCCACCGCACTCTGAGGCCAGACAGATGCCCCTCACGCTCACCGTGTCCGACGAGGTGCGCGCCCTCGCGCCCGGCTTCACCCACCTCGCCGTCGAGGCGCACGGCCTGGTCAACGGGCCCAGCACCGAGGAGAGTTCGGCGCTCCTCGACGACGCGGCCCGCCGCCTCGCCGTACGCCTGGACGGACGCGCCCCGCACGAGGACCCGCACCTGGCCGCCTGGCGCGCGGCCTACACCGCGTTCGGCTCCAAGCCGTCACGCACCCGCAACTCCGCCGAGGCGCTGGCGAAGAGAGCGCTGTCCGACGCCGGGCTGCCCCGGATCAACGTGCTCGTGGACCTCTACAACGCGATCAGCGTCGCGCATCTGATCCCGGTCGGCGGTGAGGACCTCGACCTCATCCGCGGTGACATGCGGCTCGTGCGGGCGAGCGGCGGCGAGGACTTCGTGACGACGGCCGGCGGCGAGGAGGCCGTCGAGCACCCCGACGCGGGAGAGGTGGTGTGGCGCGACGAGGCCGGTGTGACCTGCCGCCGCTGGAACTGGCGCCAGGGCCCGCGGACCCGCCTCACGGAGGGGACGACCTCCGCCCTCTTCCTCCTGGAGAGCCTAGCCCCGATGCCCGTCGACGAGTTGAGCGCCGCGGCGGCGGAACTCGTGGAACTGCTGGGGAAGTTCAGCCCCGGGGCGAGCGTCGAGGCGGGGGAGCCGGTCGGCGCCGCCGGCTGAACCCCCGGGCGCGGCTCAGTGCGCCTCGGCCGCGCGCAGCTGCTCCTGCGTGGGGGCCGTGCCGCCGAGGTGGGACGGCAGCCACCAGGTGTCGTCCGTGTCCCTGGGGCGGCCGGGATAGGCGCGCTGCGCGGCCTCCAGCAACTCCTGGACGCGCTCGCGCAGTCGGCGGGTGATGGCGCCCGCGTACTGCTCGCGGGACGCCTCGACGGCCTCGCCGACCCGGACGGTCACCGGCAGGTGGCTGCGCCGGAAGTTGCGCGGGTGCCCCTTGGTCCACAGCCGCTGCGTGCCCCACACCGCCATCGGCACCAGCGGGACCCCGGCGTCCTGGGCGAGCCGCGCCGCACCGGACTTGAAGCTCTTGAGCGTGAAGGACTCCGAGATGGTGGCCTCGGGGAAGACCCCGACGACCTCGCCGGAGCGCAGCGAGTCCAGCGCGTGCGCGTACGCCGCCTCACCCTGCTTGCGGTCCACCGGGATGTGCTTCATCCCGCGCATCAGCGGCCCGGACACCTTGTGCCGGAACACGGACTCCTTCGCCATGAACCGCACCAGCCGCTTCTGCGGGAGGGCCGCGAGGCCGTTGAAGACGAAGTCCAGGTAGCTGATGTGATTGCTCACCAGCACCGCGCCGCCGGAGCGCGGGATGTTCTCCGACCCCTTGCAGTCGATCCCGAGGTCCCAGACCTTGAACAACGTCTTGGCGAAACCGATGACGGGACGGTAGACCAGGTCTGCCATGCGGGGGACCGGACCCTTTCTGCTCTGCCGGGGAAAGGGGCTCCCAGCGGGTAACTTACGCAGCCGTAGGTTTACGGCGTCTCGCAGATCGTGCCCGAAGAACGGACGGGGAGCCAGTCCCGGTGCCGCGGTTCGGCGAGATCCTCGTCACGTCGGCCCAGTTTTCACCTCGGTGTTTTCATCTTCCTTTACTCCGTACGCACCGTCATCCGCCGGACCAGGAGGAACATCTCGCACCCCAGGCAGTACCCGAAGGCGGCGTTGAGGAAGGCCGCCGAGAGCGCCGCGCCGGTCGCCGCGAGCCCCAGCCACTCAGGGCCCAGCGTGTAGCCCACGAGCCCGAGACCGGCGAAGACGAGCCCCACCGCCTGGGCGAACCGCGGCGGTTCGGGCGCCTCGAACGCGGTCGGCGGCCCGATGCGCGGCCGTATCACCCCGCGGAACAGGAAGCCGTACGGCGAACTGCCCACCCCGCCCGCCGCGCCCAGCGCGAACGCGAGCGTCTGCCAGGCCAGCAGCCAGGCGCTGCCGGTGACCAGCACCGCGGCCAGTACGACCGTCGTCACGGCCGCACCGAAGCGCGGCCCCCTCACGTCGATGTCCATGAATCCAGCATTCCGCACGGAAAACGAGCCGGGGGTCCGGGAATCTTTGCAGTCTCGTGAACGCTTGTGCAGTGGATGACCGGACTGGTGGTGTGCGTCGCGGTGCTCGTCCTGGCGAGCGCCTACGGAGTGCTGCACAAGCGGCGGAGCGGGAGAGTACGGGTGCGCGGGCGGGACGACGGACGGCGGCTCGGCGCGGCCGAGCTGGGCGGCGACCTCGGCGAGCGGGCCACGCTCGTCCAGTTCTCGAGCGCGTTCTGCGCACCCTGCCGGGCGACCCGGCGGGTCCTCGGCGAGGTGGCCGAGCTGGTCCCCGGGGTGGCCCACATCGAGATCGACGCGGAGGCCCACCTCGGTCTGGTGCGGGAGCTCGACATCCTCAAGACGCCCACCGTGCTCGTGCTCGACGCGGACGGCCGGGTGGTGCGGCGGGCCACGGGACAGCCGCGCAAGGCCGACGTGATCGCGGCCCTGGGAGAGGCGGTCTGAGGATCGTGCGGCTGATGGTGAGACATCTCCCCCATGTCGGGAGACGCTTGACCGTGCGCACCATCTGTCGTCAGCCTGACCCCATGCCCAGGGAACTCCTTCTCCACGGCCGGGCGCACGTCGACCTGGTCCGCACCGCGAGCGCCTGCTGTCCGGGCCGTTGAACGGCATCGGCCCCGCTCGTCACCTCCCCCAGAAGGACAACTCCATGACGGCCACCCCCGGCCTCGGCACCTTCCTCCCCGCCTCGCCCGACCTGCTGCGCTCGACGTTCCGCCGGCACGCCGCGGGGGTCGCGGTGATCACCGCCTGCGGCGCCTCGGGCCCCGTCGGCTTCACCGCCACCTCCCTCACCTCCGTCTCCGCCGAGCCCCCGATGCTCTCCTTCGGCATCGGTGTCGGCGCCTCCAGCTGGCCCGCGGTGTCCGAGACCGAACACGTCGGCGTCCACATACTCGGCGAGCACCAGGGGGAACTGGCGGCCACCTTCGCCCGCAGCGGCGCCGACCGCTTCGGTGCCCCGACCGCGTGGCGGGAGGGCCCGGAAGGCGTACCCGTCCTGGACGGTGTGCTCGCCTGGCTCGTGTGCCGGATCGTCGGCCGGGTCCCCGCGGGTGATCACCGGATCGTGCTGGCCGAAGTGGTCCTCGGGGACCCCTCGGGCACCGGCCGGCCCCTTCTCTACCACCAGGGCCGCTTCACCGCGCTGCGCGACTGACCGCTCCCGGCTCCGCTGCGGAGGTGTCCGATTCCGGTTACGCTGCGTTGCGAAGGTCACAGTTCAAAGCGCTTGCTCAGCGGGAACGAACTGGGTGTACTGACGAGTAATATTTTGGTGGGAGCGCGCGGCCGACCCGACCGTGATCGGCCGCATCAGGCGCCTATGCTGCCTGCAAGAGGCAGCCCAGAACAGACGATGCAGTAGGAGAGCCGGCGTGAGCTTGAGGATCGTTGTCACTGTGAAGTACGTGCCCGACGCCACTGGCGACCGGCACTTCGCCGATGACCTGACCGTCGACCGCGACGACGTGGACGGTCTGCTCTCCGAGCTGGACGAGTACGCGGTCGAGCAGGCCCTCCAGATCGCCGAGAACGCGGACGACGCCGAGATCACCGTGCTGACCGTGGGCCCGGAGGACGCCAAGGACGCGCTGCGCAAGGCGCTGTCGATGGGCGCCGACAAGGCCATCCACGTCGAGGACGACGACCTGCACGGCACGGACGTCATGGGCACCTCCCTCGTGCTGGCCAGGGCGATCGAGAAGGCCGGCTTCGACCTGGTGATCTCCGGCATGGCCTCCACCGACGGCACCGCGGGCGTGGTCCCGGCGCTGCTCGCGGAGCGTCTGGGCGTCCCGCAGGTCACGCTGCTGTCCGAGGTGTCGGTCGAGGACGGCACCGTCAAGGGCCGCCGTGACGGCGACGCCGCCTCCGAGCAGTTGGAGGCCGCGCTGCCCGCGGTCGTCTCCGTCACCGACCAGTCGGGCGAGGCGCGTTACCCCTCCTTCAAGGGCATCATGGCGGCCAAGAAGAAGCCGGTTCAGTCCTGGGACCTGTCCGACCTGGACATCGAGGCCGAGGAGGTCGGTCTCGACGGCGCCTGGACGAAGGTCGACGGCGCCACCGAGCGTCCGGCGCGGACGGCCGGCACGATCGTCAAGGACGAGGGCGAGGGCGGCAAGCAGCTCGCCGCCTTCCTCGCGGAGCGCAAATTCGTGTGATGCGGCCTGGCGGGCCAGAAGTTCATCTGACGCCCGCGCCCGCCGAACGCCCCTCAACTGATCCGAGCAGGAGAGTTACCCCATGGCTGAAGTCCTCGTCTACGTCGACCACGTGGACGGCGCCGTCCGCAAGCCCACCCTGGAGCTGCTGACCCTGGCCCGCCGCATCGGCGAGCCGGTCGCCGTCGCCCTCGGCAACGGCGCGGGCGACACCGCAGCCGCGCTGGCCGAGCACGGCGCGGTCAAGGTCCTCACCCACGAGGCCGCCGAGTACGCCGACTACCTGGTCGTCCCGAAGGTGGACGCCCTCCAGGCCGCCTACGAGGCCGTCTCCCCGGCCGCCGTCCTGGTGCCGTCCTCGGCCGAGGGCAAGGAGATCGCCGCCCGTCTGGCGCTGCGCATCGGCTCCGGCATCATCACCGACGCCGTCGACCTGGAGGCCGGCGACGAGGGCCCGGTGGCCACCCAGTCGGTGTTCGCCGCCTCGTTCACCACCACGTCCCGTGTCGTCAAGGGCACCGCGGTCATCACGGTCAAGCCCAACAGCGCCGCCGTCGAACCGGCCCCGGCCGCCGGCGCGGTCGAGGCGCTGGCCGTGTCCTTCTCCGAGAAGGCGACCGGCACCAGGGTGACGGGCCGTACGCCGCGCGAGTCGACCGGTCGTCCCGAGCTGACCGAGGCCGCGATCGTGGTCTCCGGTGGCCGCGGTGTGGGCGGCGCGGACAACTTCGCGGTCATCGAGGCGCTGGCCGACTCGCTCGGCGCGGCCGTCGGCGCCTCGCGCGCCGCGGTGGACGCGGGCTGGTACCCGCACACCAACCAGGTCGGCCAGACCGGCAAGTCCGTCTCCCCGCAGCTGTACATCGCCTCCGGCATCTCCGGCGCGATCCAGCACCGCGCGGGCATGCAGACCTCGAAGACGATCGTGGCGGTCAACAAGGACGCCGAGGCCCCGATCTTCGACCTCGTCGACTACGGCGTGGTGGGCGACCTGTTCGACGTCGTCCCCCAGCTCACCGAGGAGATCAACACCCGCAAGGGCTGATCGCCGCCGGCCCGTCCGAGGCCCCCGTGACCGCACCGGTCACGGGGGCCTCGGCTCATCCCAGGGTTAGCGACACCCGCACGGGCAGATGGTCGCTGGGGAACTGACCGCCGCGGGAGAAGGTGTCGACCGAGGCCCGGTGGACGCCGACGCCGCGTGTGGCCAGGATCCAGTCGATGCGGTCACCGCCCGGCACGAGCGGCCGGTAGCCGTGGAACGTCGCGTACAGCGGGCCGCGTTCGGCCGCCGTGTCCCAGGTGTCGGTGAGCCCGGAGGCCAGCAGGACGTCGTAGGCGGGATTGCCGTGCGCCGCCGCGTTGAAGTCACCGGTCAGCAGGAACGGCAGCGGGGCGAACTCCGCGGCCCGCAGCGCGAGGAGGGCCGCGGAGTGCTCGCGGGCGGACTGGCTCGCGTGGTCGAAGTGGGTGTTGAGGACGACGAACTCACCGCCGTCGCGCCGGTCGCGGAAGCGGACCCAGGTGGCGACCCGGGGGAACGCGGCACCCCAGGTGTTGGAACCGATCACCTTCGGGGTGTCGGACAGCCAGAAGGTGTCGTGCTCGACGGGGACCAGGCGCCGGGTGTCGTAGTAGACGGCCGTGGACTCGTCGTGGCTGCCGCCCTCCCGGCCGGTGCCGATCCACTCGTAGTGCGGCCCGAGATCGGCGTCGATGTCGCGCAGTTGCTGGTACAGGCCCTCCTGGGTGCCGAGGACGTGCGGGGCGGCGCGGCACAGCAGCTCACGCATCACCGGGCGGCGGACCGCCCAGCTGTGCGGCTCCTTCGTGCTCGCGAAACGCAGGTTGAACGTCATGACGTCCAGGGGGTGGCGGGGCGGCCGGGCCCGCCGCAGCGGCCGGGCGGCACGGGCCGTCCGGGCCGCCGAGGCGGCCGGCACCGAACCGAGGACCGGGACGACCAGGGCGGCGGCCAGCGCCGTGCGCAGACCCTTGCGGCGCGTCATTCTGTGATTGTCCGGCATGAGTTTCCCTCCCGACGGCTCAGGATGCGGGGGCGGACTCCGGTCACGAAAGGGGGCGTAGAGGTGATCGGCATGCGGGGTGAACACGGCGGCTCGGCCCGTGGACGGGGTGTTGACCAGCGAGAAGCCGCCCGGATAACTTCGTTCTACGGATTGTTGATTCCGCAGAGCGGAAAACGGAGGTCGGGATGGGGCAGCAGGAGACGGTGACGACAAGTCTCGCGGGCGCCGTCGGCGAGGAGATCGGCGCCTTCCTCGCCCCGGTCGACGCCGAACTCGCCCGCGCCTATCCCGGGGACCCCGGCACCCGGCAGCCCGTCCACACCGTGTACGTCCCCGCCGACGCCCTCACCGCCGGGACGATCCGCTCCTGGGGCGGGCAGGCCCTCGCCGCGCTCGACGAACACGCCCCGGACGCCGCCTCCTTCGCGGCCGTCCTCGGCCTGCGGGACGACCTCGCCGAGCCGGTGTACTCCCGGGTCCGCGCCAAGCTGGAGCGCGAACCCGTCGAGGACCTGCGCATCGACTTCGAGGACGGCTACGGGAACCGGCCCGACGCCGAGGAGGACGCGGCGGCCGCCCGCGCCGCGCGGCTCGTCGCCGACGCGTACCGGGACGGCACGGCGGCCCCGTACACCGGCATCCGCATGAAGTGCCTGGAGGCCGCCGTCCGCGACCGGGGCATCCGCACCCTCGACGTCTTCCTCTCCGGACTGCTGGAGGCGGGCGGCCTGCCCGAGGGGCTGCTCCTGACCCTGCCCAAGGTGACGTACGCCGAGCAGGTCACCGCCATGGCGCGCATCCTCGCGGCGTTCGAGAAGGCGCGCGGACTCGCGCCCGGCAGGCTCGGCTTCGAGATCCAGATCGAGACCAGCCAGTCCATCCTGGCCGGCGACGGCACCGCCACCGTCGCCCGCATGATCCGCGCCGCCGAGGGCCGCGCCACCGGGCTGCACTACGGCACCTTCGACTACAGCGCCTGCCTCGGCGTCTCCGCCGCGTACCAGGCGAGCGACCATCCGGCCGCCGACCACGCCAAGGCGGTCATGCAGGTCGCGGCGGCGGGCACGGGCGTACGGCTGTCGGACGGCTCCACCAACGTGCTGCCCGTCGGCCCCGCCGAGCAGGTCCACGACGCCTGGCGCCTCCACTACGGGCTCACCCGCCGCGCCCTGGCCCGCGCCTACTACCAGGGCTGGGACATGCACCCCGGACACCTGCCCACCCGCTACGCCGCCGTCTTCGCCTTCTACCGCGAGGGCTTCGAACAGGCCGCCGCCCGCCTCGCCCGGTACGCGAACCACGCCACCGGCGACGTCATGGACGAACCCGCCACCGCCAAGGCCCTCAGCGGCCATCTGCTCCGCGGCCTCGACTGCGGCGCCCTCGACCTCCCCGAGGTCACCGACGCGACGGGCCTGACGAGGACCGCCCTGGAGGCCTACGCGGCCCCGCGCGGGGGCGATCCGACGGCCGTCGAGGCGTAAGGGGCCTACTCGGCCGCGAGGTTCGGGCGGGCCTCGCGGACGTGGCGCTCCAGGCCCGAGGCCGTCACCCGGCCCTCCCGCGCGAACAGGCGGGTGCCCTGCTCGCAGAGGGCGCGTTTCGCACGAGCGTTGGAGACGAACTCCTCCGGCGTGGCACCGAACAGGTCCCGCAGACCGGCGGATTCCGCGAGGAGTTCGGTGAGCAGCGGGCGCTGCCCGGGGTGTTCACGTGGCTCGCCGGCGCCGTCGTGGAGCACACCGTGCCGGTTGACGTACACGAACGCCCCCGGCAGCGGCTCCCCGGCCTCCGGCTCGACCCGGACCTCCGGACCGGGCACCCAGGCGCGGTCGTACGCCGTCTCGCTCGCGTCGATCACGGCGAGCTGCCGTGCGTCGAACCACGTCACGAACAACTCCCGCACCGCGCCCGGCGCGTGGAACGGCGACGCGGACACGTACCCCATCACGCTCACGTGCGCCGAGACCCCGACCCCCAGCCCCGTGACCCGGCACCGCACCAGCGGAACCGGCGAGCCGATCCCCGACTCGGCCATCTTGTGCCGCAGTTGCCCCGGACAGGCGTTGGACCCGACGGCCAGCACCGGGGTGCGCCCGGCCAGCAGGGCACCGTCGGAGGCGTCGAACGGCAGCAGCCGGCCCCCGTCCAGGACTCCCGACTCCGCCGGCCACACCCCCGGATACAGCAACGGCCACTCGCGGGGCGCCAGATGCACGCCCAGCGCCTCCAGGCTCAGCCCGTCGCCCACCGCTCGTCAGTCCGCGGGGGGCAGTTCCCCGGACCCCCGGGTGATCAGCCGCGTGGGCAGTTCGATGCGCTCCGGCGCGATGAGGTCGCCCTCCAGCTGGCGGAAGAGGCGGTCCGCCGCCGTGCGTCCGAGCGCGGCCGCGTCCTGCGCCACCACCGTGACCCCCGGGTCGAGCAGGTCCGCGAGCTCGATGTCGTCGAAGCCGACCAGCGCCACCGGCCGGTCCTGCTCGGCGAGGACGCGGATCACCGTGACGGTGACACGGTTGTTGCCCGCGAAGACCGCGGTCACCGGGGAGGGCCCGGCGAGCATGTCTATCGTCGCCTGCCGCACCCGCTCGGGATCGGTGGCCCCCAGTGACATCCAGCTGTCCTCGACCGTTGTCCCGGCGTCGTCCATCGCCGCCCGGTACCCGCGCAGCCGCTCGGCCGCCGTGTGGATGCTGGGCATGTCACCGATGAACCCGATCCTGCGGTGACCGTGCGCGATGAGGTGGGCGACCCCGTCCCGCGCCCCGCCGAAGTTGTCCGACAGCACCACGTCCGCGTCGATCTTTCCCGCCGGGCGGTCCACGAACACGGTCGCGATGCCCGCCCTCATCTCCGGCTCCAGGTACCGGTGGTCCCGGCCGGCCGGAATGATCACGAGTCCGTCCACGCGCCGCGCGCACAGCGCGAGCGCGAGCTCCTGCTCCCGGTCCGGGTCCTCCGCGCTGGAGCCGTTGATCAGCAGTGCGCCGTGCGACCGGGCGACCTCCTCGACCGCGCGGCTCAGCGGGCCGTAGAACGGGTCGGCGAGGTCCTCCAGGACCAGCCCGATGCTCGCCGTGCGACCCTTGCGCAGCACCCGCGCGCTGTCGTTGCGGCGGAAGCCGAGCGCGTCGATGGCCTCCTGCACCCGGCGCTCGGTGTCGGGCGTGACCCCGGGCTCGCCGTTCACGACCCGGGACACCGTCTTGAGGCCCACCCCGGCGCGCGCCGCCACGTCCTTCATCGTCGGACGATTGCCGTAACGGTTTCCGGGAAGGCGTTCTGCGCGGCGGGTGGTCTCTGGCACGATGCGGCGTCCTGTCCTGTCGTCCACGGGGGGTGCGTCGGGTCCATGGGGTGATATGAGGATGTGGCGTCGAGCATAGAGCCTGGACAACGTTGTCAGATGCGGGGGACACTGTCCACCGCTATAACCCGGGCCGTGCCCCACCGCGAGACCGGCCTGCGGGTTTCTCTTGGTTCTCTGATGGTTGACGGGGAGATTCGACTCTGATGCACACCGACCTCGTGGCTGCGCTCGACATCGGCGGTACGAAGATCGCCGGCGCGCTGGTGGACGGCCACGGCCGGATCCAGGCGCGGGCGCAGCGCCCCACGCCCGCGCGGGAGGCCGGCGACACCGTCATGCGGGCCGTGACGGATGTGCTCGCCGATCTCGCCGAGTCCCCGCTGTGGGAGCGCGCGGACCGCGTCGGCATCGGCAGCGCGGGTCCGGTGGACGCCTCCGCGGGCACCGTGAGCCCGGTGAACGTGCCGGGCTGGCGCGGCTACCCGCTCGTCGAACGGGTGCGGGAGGCCACCGGCGGCCTGCCCGTCGAGCTGATCGGCGACGGTGTCGCGATCACGGCGGCCGAGCACTGGCAGGGCGCCGCCCGCGGCCACGACAACGCGCTGTGCATGGTGGTGTCGACGGGGGTCGGCGGCGGTCTGGTCCTGGGCGGCCGGCTGCACCCGGGGCCGACGGGCAACGCCGGTCACATCGGCCACATCAGCGTCGACCTGGACGGCGACCTGTGCCCCTGCGGTTCGCGCGGCTGCGTGGAGCGGATCGCGAGCGGCCCGAACATCGCGCGGCGCGCGCTGGAGGACGGCTGGCGGCCCGGCCCCGGGGGTGACACCTCGGCCGCCGCGGTGGCCGAGGCGGCCCGCGCCGGCGACCCCGTCGCGGTGGCCTCCTTCGAGCGGGCCGCGCAGGCGCTGGCCGCCGGGATCGCGGCCACCGCGACCCTGGTCGAGATCGACATCGCGGTGATCGGCGGGGGCGTGGGCAAGGCGGGCGACGTCCTGTTCGCCCCGCTGCGCAAGTCCCTCACGGACTACGCGACGCTGTCCTTCGTGCAGCGCCTGACGATCGTGCCCGCCCAGATGGGCACGGACGCCGGCCTGGTGGGCGCGGCCGCGGCCGCACTGTCCCGCAGACCGGACGCGACCGCGACGGTCTGATCGGGCCGCGCCGGTTTGACAGGGCCGCAACGGTCTGGCCGGGCTGCGACCGTCTGATCTGGCCGCGCCGCCCGACCGGCTGACCGGGCGGCGCCCCCGACCTGACCGCGCCGTTCGACCGGGCCACGCCGCCCCAGTCCCTCCGGCACCGGGCCCTTCCGGGCGGGCCGCGGGCAGCTCCGGCCCGCGATCCGCGAGGCGTGATCCACGGTCCGGCGGCACGGTCCTTCTCCCGGCCCCGTGCGCCTTCGCGGGTCCGGGCCGCCGCGGGCGCGTCACGCGGCCGGGGAGGTCCGCCTCGCCGTGGGATCGGCCGGACTGCTGAACCCGCCCGTCCTCCGCCGGGTTTGCCCGGCACCGGTCCGGTTCGCCGGACGATCGGTCGGGTGCGTCCCGTGGCCGTGTCCGGTCGGGCGGGCACGGCCACGGGTCGTCGGGGGGTTCAGCAGGTGAGGCGGGCGGCTGCCCAGTCCGCGTGGTCGGAGTCGGCGCCGTCGGCGCCGTCGGTGACGACCAGGCGGATCACCTCGGCGCCGGTGACGTCCGCGGTGAGCGGCTGCGCGGGCATGGCGTTGGTCAGCACGCCGGTCGAGGCGACCTCGGTGCCGTCGGCCCAGACCTCGAAGGCCACGCTGCCGTTCGCGCCCTTCTCGTCGTCCACGCCGACGTCCGCGGTGACCGTCTCGCACGCCCCGCCGGTGTAGTACGCGACGTCGCTCGCGGCGTGCACACCGAGGCCCTTGGCGTACTCGATCCCGCCGAGGGTGATCGGATGCCCGTCGCCCGCGACCTCCTCGCCGTTGCTCGTGTCGCGTTCCACCGGCCCCCAGCCGCTGGTGGCGGACAGCCAGGGCAGGTCGCTCAGGTACGACGTCCCGGCGGGCGGCGCCACCACCACGTGCGCGGTCAACGGCAGCGCGGTGACGACGCGTTGGCCGGAGGGCGAGCGGTAGCGGGCGGTGAGCGTCAGGTCGTACGAACCGGTGGGTGTGCCCTCGGGCGCGGTCACCCGCCAGTCGGTGCGCAGGGAACGGCCCTCGGGCAGCGAGCCCGACCCGGTGGGGGAACTCGGGGCGACGGACCAGCCGTCGGGACCGGCGAGCGACACGGAGACCGCGCGGGCGGGTGTGCGGCCGAGCGCGGTGACCGTCGTCGTCAGCCTGGCCGGGGTGCCGGCGCGTACGAACGGGGAGCTGTCCAGGCCGAGTTCGACGGCCGGCGGGTGGGTGGCCCAGCGGGGGTCGGGGGCGACGCGGACGAGGACCGTGCCGTGCGCCGGGACGGTCGCCGCGATGGTGCCCGCGGTGTTGTAGCTGCGGTGCTGCCACAGGTCGCGCAGGGTGTAGGCGGTCGCGCCGGGGAGGCCGACCGCGCGGGCGGTCGTCGCGACGCGCTGGGCGCTGCCGGTCTCGTTGAACAGCGCGACGGCGCGGCTGCCGTCGCGCATCCGCTTGGCGACGACCCAGCTCCCGCCCTCGGAGGAGACGACGGTGCCCTGCGCGCCCAGCGGGTCCTGGTCGACCGCGATGACCTCCGTGTTGCCCAGGACGTCGAAGGTCTCCTGGGACGCCTTGCGCAGGTCGGTGCCGATGAGGAGCGGGGCCGCCATGACCGACCACAGCGAGAAGTGCGAGCGGTACTCGGTGTCGGTCATGCCGCCGTTGCCGACCTCCAGCATGTCGGGGTCGTTCCAGTGGCCGGGGCCCGCGTACGGGGCGAGGGGCAGGTTCTGCTTGAGGATCGACAGCATCGAGCCCCAGTTGTCGCTGATGTCGCCGGTGGTGCGCCAGAGTTGGCCGACGTCGCCCGCCCACTCCCAGGGCTTGTTCTCGCCCCACTCGCAGATGCTGTAGACGATGGGCCGGCCGGTCGCGCGCAGCGCGTCGCGCATGGTCGTGTAGCGCGTCCTGGCGTCCACGCCCTGGTTGTTGCAGTTGTCGTACTTGAGGTAGTCGACACCCCAGTCCGCGAACTGCCGCGCGTCGCCGTACTCGTGGCCCAGGCCGCCCGGGAAGCCGGCGCCGTCGCAGGTCTTGGTGCCGGCGCTGGTGTAGATGCCGAGCTTGAGTCCCTTGGCGTGGACGTAGTCGGCGACCGCCTTGATCCCGCCGGGGAACCGGGCCGGGTCGGGCACCAGCCGGCCGTCGGCGTCGCGGGAGGGCAGCGCCCAGCAGTCGTCCAGGTTGACGTACCGGTAGCCCGCCGCCTTCAGGCCCTTCTCGACGAAGAGGTCCGCGATCCCCTTCACCATGGCCTCGTTGAAATCGGGGCCGCAGTGCGTGGAGTTCCAGTTGTTGAAGCCCATCGGCGGGGTGAGCGCGAGGCCGTCGGCGGGGGCGGGGGGAGCCGCCTGGGCCGGGGCCGTCGCCTGATGCTCCGCGGCGACGGCGGGGGCGACGGGGGCGGCGAGACCCGCCGCGCACAGCAGTCCGGCGACGAGCGCCCCGGCGGCTCTGGTGCGGGTACGGCCGCGGGTGCTCGGTTGGGGGTGGGGCTGACGCATCGTTACGTTCCTCCGACTCGAGAGCGGAATGGCGCCATGTACGCGTCATGCTTGTGCGTTCACGTTAGGACGTGTAGGAGTCTGTTGGAAGAGAGGCGACATGGGTTCGGTTGTGTTGGAATCCCGCCATCGGAACTCAGGGAAGGGGCGGGCGGGGTCACGGTGGTGGGCCGCCCGCGGGTATCGGCGTGACCCTTGGCGGTCCGGACAGTTGATCCCGGCATGAAGAAGCGCAGCATGCTCGCCATCGCCTCCCTCGCCACCGGATTCGTCGTGGCCGCGATCACCCCGTCCCACGGCGCGGACAAGGACCTGATCGGCGACCTCAACGTCTCGGACACGCTCGGCACGGTCGACCACACCGTCGGCCAGGACGGTTTCGCCGCCGCCGAGGACGGCGCCGGGGACGGGAAGTAGGCGCCCGGGACCGCGAGGAGGGCGGAGGAACACGTTCCGGTGCCGGTGCCCCGGAGGCGGGGTCACCGGCACCGGAACGGGCGCACTCAACTGGAACTGGTTTCCGTGGCAGTGTGGAGCGGGCAAGCCACAGGGGGCCACAGAAGAGGGGGAACCGTGATCGTCTGGATCAACGGTGCGTTCGGTGCGGGCAAGACCACGGCCGCACGGGAACTGATCGACCTGATCCCGAACAGCACGCTCTTCGACCCCGAGGCCGTCGGCGGCACGCTCACCCAGCTGCTCCCCGCCAAGCGCCTCGCCGAGGTCGGTGACTTCCAGGACCTGCCGATCTGGCGCCGGCTCGTGATCGACACGGCCGCCGCGACGCTGGCCGAACTGGGCGGGACCCTCGTGGTCCCCATGACCCTGCTGCGCCAGGAGTACCGGGACGAGATCTTCGGGGGCCTCGCCGCCCGCCGCATCGGCGTCCGGCATGTGCTCCTGGCCCCGGCGGAAACGATCCTGCGCGAGCGAATAGCCGGGCGGGAGATCCCGCCCCACCTGCCCGACGGCGAGATGCGGGTGCGCCAGTGGTCCTACGACCACATCGAGCCCTACCGCGCCGCCCTCGCCTCCTGGCTCACCGCCGACGCCCACCCCGTGGACACCAGCGCCCTCACCCCGTACGAGACGGCCCTGCGCATCGCCGAGGCCGTCGGCAGCGACACGGTGCCCTACTGCGACATCGTGCAGACCCCCGAACCCACCGCGGAGACCCTCGCGGCCGGTGTGCTCCTCTTCGACGAGCAGGACCGCGTGCTGCTCGTCGACCCCACGTACAAGCCCGGCTGGGAGTTCCCCGGCGGGGTCGTCGAACCCGGCGAGGCCCCCGCCCGCGCGGGCATCCGCGAGGTCGCCGAGGAGACCGGCATCGAACTGGCCGACGTACCGCGACTGCTCGTCGTGGACTGGGAGCCGCCGCGGCCCCCGGGCTACGGCGGACTGCGGCTCCTCTTCGACGGCGGCCGGCTCGACTCCGCCGAGGCGCGCTCCCTGGTGCTGCCCGGGCCCGAACTGCGCGACTGGCGCTTCGTCACCGAGCGCGAGGCCGCCGACCTGCTCCCGCCCGTCCGCTACGAACGGCTGCGCTGGGCCCTGCGCGCCCGGGAACGCGGTGCCGCGCTCTACCTGGAGGCGGGCGTACCACTGGGCTGACGCCCCGTGGGCTCACCCGCGCGAGGTCCCGCCCGTCGCCCGTACGTCCGCCCCGTCGCCCGTACGTCCGCCCCGCCGCGCCGCTGTACGGTCGAGCCGTCGCCCCGAGGCACGGGTGGTCACCAGGACGCCGTGATCGCGGCACACCGCCCCCGCCCCAAGCCGAGGACACCCGGCGCCCCGGCGAGAGCCCGGCCGCAGGCGGTCCGCCGGGTGCCGGGGCGCGCCGGCCCGTGGCCGTGGGCCCGGGGACCGCTCCGCCGACCGGAACGCGCGGGCGGGGCGGCAGCCGTGACGTCCGCGCGGCGCCGACGGCGGAAGGGGCCCCGCCTGCCCGTGGGGCCCCTCCGCCACCGTGGATCGGGTCAGCCCGCCGCGTAGTTGCGCAGGAACAGCGCCTCCGTGACCGACAGCCGCTCCAGCTCCTCGGGCGACACGCTCTCGTCGATCGCGTGGATCTGCGCCTCCGGCTCGCTCAGCCCGATCAGCAGGATCTCCGCCTCCGGGTAGAGGCCGGCGAGCGTGTTGCACAGCGGGATCGAGCCGCCCTGACCGGCGTACTGCATCGTCTCGCCCGGGTAGGCCACCGCCATCGCGTCGGCCATCGCCCGGTAGGCCGGGCTGCTCGGGTCGGCGCGGAAGGGCTGGCCCTGGCCGATCTGCTCGGTGCTCACCCGCGCGCCCCACGGCGTGTGCGCCTCCAGGTGCGCCTGGAGCAGCTTGGTCGCCTCGGCCGCGTCCACGCCCGGCGGCACCCGCAGGCTGACCAGCGCACGCGCGCCGGCCTGCACGGACGGGGTGGCGCCGACGACCGGCGGGCAGTCGATGCCGAGGACGGTCACGGCCGGCCGCGCCCAGATGCGGTCGGCGACCGAACCCGCGCCGATCAGCCCGACGCCGTCGAGCACCTTGGCGTCCGCGCGGAACTGCTCCTCGGTGTACTCCAGACCCTCCCAGCCGGGCCCGGACGCCAGCCCGTCGACGGTGGTCGAACCGTCCTCGGCGCGCAGCGAGTCGAGCACTCGGATCAACGCGGCCAGGGCGTCCGGGGCGGCTCCGCCGAACTGCCCGGAGTGCAGATTGCCCTCCAGGGTGTCGATCCGCACCCGGACCAGGGTCATGCCGCGCAGGGTCGTGGTCACGGTCGGCAGGCCGACGCGGAAGTTGCCCGCGTCGCCGATCACGATGGTGTCCGCGGCGAGCAGACCGGGGTGCTGCTCGGCGTAGTGCTCAAGGCCGCCCGTGCCCTGCTCCTCGGAACCCTCCGCGATCACCTTGACGTTGACCGGCACGCCGCCGTTCGCCTTCAGGGCGCGCAGCGCGAGCAGATGCATGACGACACCGCCCTTGCAGTCGGCGGCGCCGCGCCCGTACCAGCGGCCGTCGCGCTCGGTCAGCTCGAACGGCGGGGTGGTCCAGGCGGCCTCGTCCAGGGGCGGCTGCACGTCGTAGTGGGCGTACAGCAGGACGGTCTTCGCGCCCTCGGGGCCGGGCAGGTAGCCGTACACCGACTGGGTGCCGTCCGGGGTGTCGAGCAGGGCCACGTCCTGGAAGCCCTCGGCGCGCAGCGCGTCGGCGACCCAGTTCGCGGCGCCCTCGCTCTCGCTCCGGGGGAACTGGTCGAAGTCCGCCACCGACCGGAAGGCCACCAGCTCGGCGAGTTCCGCCTTCGCCCCGGGCATCAGTGAGGCGACGGTCTCGGCGACCGGATTCGACGACATGGGCACGCTCCTCGTGGGTGCGACGTTGTGCATGTGAGTACCACGCATACTCCCACAGCGGCCTGCGGCGACCGCCGCCGTAGGATGCGGGGGACAGGTGCGGCAGACGGCGTGATCGGAGCAGCGGACCATCGTGAGCGGCGAGAACTCTTCGGCGGACGACGTGCAGCGGGTGTGGGACGTCGTCGTGGTGGGCGCGGGACCCGCGGGGGCGTCCGCGGCCTACGCGGCGGCGGTCGCGGGACGGCGCGTCCTGTTGCTGGAGAAGGCGGAGCTTCCCCGTTACAAGACGTGCGGGGGCGGCATCATCGGTCCCTCCCGCGACGCGCTGCCGCCCGGGTTCGAACTGCCCTTCAAGGACCGGGTGCACGCGGTCACCTTCTCCCACAACGGGCGCTTCACGCGCACGCGCCGCTCCCGGCAGATGATGTTCGGGCTGATCAACCGGCCCGAGTTCGACCAGCAGCTGGTGGAGCACGCGCAGAAGGCCGGCGCCGAGCTGCGCACGGGCGCCACGGTGCAGCGCGTCGAGCAGCACGGCTCGGCGGTGCCCGACCGCCGCACGGTCGCGGTCGTCCTCCAGGGCGGCGAGACGGTCCTGGCCCGCGCCGTGGTGGGCGCCGACGGCAGCGCCAGCCGCATAGGGGCGCACGTCGGGGTGAAGGTCGACCAGGTCGACCTCGGTCTCGAGGCGGAGATCCCGGTGCCGGAGACGGTCGCCGAGGACTGGAAGGGCCGGATCCTGCTCGACTGGGGCCCGATGCCCGGCAGTTACGGCTGGGTGTTCCCCAAGGGGGACACGCTGACCGTCGGTGTGATCTCGGCCCGCGGCGAAGGCGCCGCCACAAAGCGGTACTTGGAGGACTTCATCGCCCGGCTCGGCCTCGCGGGCTTCGAACCGAGCATCTCCTCCGGGCACTTGACCCGCTGCCGGGCCGACGACTCCCCGCTCTCGCGCGGCCGGGTGCTCGTCTGCGGCGACGCGGCCGGGCTGCTCGAACCCTGGACCCGCGAGGGCATCTCGTTCGCGCTGCGCTCGGGCCGGCTCGCCGGTGAGTGGGCGGTGCGGATCGCCGAGGCGCACGACGCGGTGGACACCCGCCGCCAGGCCCTCAACTACGCCTTCGCCATCAAGGCGGGCCTCGGTGTGGAGATGAGCGTCGGCAAGCGGATGCTCGCGCTGTTCGAGCGCCGCCCGGGGCTCATCCACACGGTCCTCACCGGCTTCCGCCCGGCGTGGAAGGCGTTCAAGGACATCACGCAGGGCTCGACGTCGCTGGGCGAGCTGGTGCGCACCCATCCGCTGGCCCACCGCGCGCTGACCGCCCTGGACCGCAGGCCCGCCCCGGTCGTCGCGGAGACGACGGAGCCCGAGGAGGACGCCGTCACTTCGTGAGGGTGATCCGGAAGACCGGGTGGTCGGGGGCGATGCGGCGCAGCTCCGTGTCGGGGGCGTCGGGGCCGACGCCGTTGAAGAACACCCCCACCTCGGCCCTCCACCGCTTGAGGTAGGCGCGCAGCAGGGGCACCTTGTCGTCGTCGGCGACCTCGGTCGCGGTGAACGCGTCGGTGTTCCTGCCCAGCCGCAGCTCACCACCGCCCGCCGCGCGCATGTTGTGCGTCCACTGGACGTGTCCGCGCGGGGCGACGAGGTACTGCTGTCCGTCCACGGTCAGCAGGTTCACTGGCGTGGTCCGCCACTGGCCGCTCTTGCGGCCGCGGACCGCCAGCACCCGGGAGCCCCACACGCTGAGACCGCGGCGGGTCATCCAGGCCACGAACGGGTTGAAGACGTTGACGGTGAACCAGCCGGGCTTCTGGACGTGCGTGGACATGGCTACTTCCTCCGGGAAGCGGACTTCCGAGAGCGGTGCTCTCGCCTCTGTGGACAGCATGGGGGAGATCGGTGATCCAGAGCAAGAGCACTGCTCTGTTTTGTGTGCAGTGCTCTGATTCCATGGCAGACTGCTGGACATGAGCACCGCACAGGGCGCCCGTGCGCGGGCCAGGAGCGAGGTCACCGCGGCCGTCAAGGACGAGGCGCGCAGACAGCTCGCCGCCGACGGCGCCGCCAAGCTCTCCCTGCGGGCCGTGGCCCGGTCCCTCGGTCTGGTCTCCTCGGCGCTCTACCGGTACTTCCCCAGCCGCGACGACCTGCTGACCGCGCTGATCATCGACGCGTACGACTCCCTCGGCGAGGCCGCAGAGGAGGCCCTCGACGCGGCCGCCGACGCCGGACCCGTGCGGCGCTGGACCGCCGTGTGCGAGGCGGTGCGCGCCTGGGCGCTGGCGCGGCCGCACGAGTACGCGCTGATCTACGGCTCGCCCGTCCCCGGCTACGCGGCCCCCGAGACGACCATCCCGCCTGCCGCCCGTGTCGGCCTCGTCCTCATCGGCATCGTCCGGGAGGCGCAGGAATCCCGCGGCGGCCCGGGGCTCGCCCCCCTCGACCTCGCCGAGGAGGCCCGCCCCGAGGCCGAGCGGATGGCTGCCGCCCTCGACCCCGCGATGTCGCCGGAGGCGATGGCCGCGCTGGTGGCGGCCTGGGCGCAGCTCTTCGGGCTCGTGGGGTTCGAGCTGTTCGGCCAGTTCAACCGGGTGGTGGAGGACCGCGAGGTCTTCTTCCGGCAGGCGGTGACCGGCCTTGCGCACGGTGTCGGCCTGCGCTGACGGCGCTCGTCGCGCACGGTCCATCGCCCTGGTCCATCGCTCCGGTCCATCCCTCCGGTCCGGGGTGATCCGCACGCCGCCCCACGTCGTCCTCGGCGCCGTACTCCCCGGGGAGTACGGGCGGGCACCGCGCCGGGCCGACGCCCCGGCCGGGAAGGGCGTCTAGCGTGGGCGTCATGGGAGAACGGCGCGGGCAGTGGCGGTACGGGCCCCCGTGGACGAACCGCCCGGACGGCACCGGTGCCGAACGCTCGGCGGCCCGGTGGCCGTGGCGGTCCACGGTGCTGCTCACCGCCTTCGTGCTGGTCGGCTCGCGCTTCGCCGCGCAGCAGCAGATCCACCGCGAACCGCTCGACTCCTCCGCGCGGGCGCTGCTGGTCGTGGCCTCGGTGCTGCTGCTGTGGCGGCGGCGCCATCCGGTGCTCGTCGCCCACGGCACGGCGGCGGCCACCCTCGTCTACCTCGCCGCCGGCTACCCCTACGGACCGGTCCTCCTGACCGTGGCCGTCGCCTGCTTCAGCGCCGTCGTCGCCGGTCACCGGCGGGCCGCCTGGTCGGCGATGGGTCTGCTGTGGGCCGGCCACGCGCTGATCGCCCTGTGGCTGTACCGCTGGTTGCCGCCCGCGGGCGACCGCGGCGCGAGCCTCGGGCAGGAGATCGTCGTCGCCACCTGGGTCGTGGCCGTCCTCGCCCTGTCCGAACTGGCCCGCGCGCGGCGCGAGCAGTGGGCCCGGGAACGCGCCGACCGGGCGCTCGCGGCCCGGCGGCGCGCGGACGAGGAGCGGCTGCGGATCGCCCGTGAACTGCACGACGTCCTCGCCCACAGCATCTCCGTCATCAACGTCCAGGCGGGCATGGGCCTCGCCCTCCTGGACAGCGATCCCGAGCAGGCGCGCACCGCGCTCACCACCATCAAGGCCGCGAGCAAGGAGGCGCTGGGCGAGGTCCGCCAGGTGCTGGACACCCTGCGCGCCCCCGGCGCCGCCCCGCGCGCGCCCGCCCCCGGTCTGGACCGGCTGCCCGAACTGGTGGAACAGGCGGCGGGCGCCGGACTCGCCGTCGCCGTCGAGGGCGCCGCACCGCGCCTCGCCCCGGGCACCGATCTCGCCGCCTTCCGCATCGTGCAGGAGGCCCTCACCAACGTCGTACGGCACTCCGGCTCGCGGCACGCCCGCGTGCGGCTGGAGCGGGACCCGGACGTGCTGCGGCTGCGGATCGACGACGACGGCCCCGCGACCGGCGCCGACGCGGGCGGCAGCGGCAACGGACTGGCCGGGATGCGGGAGCGGGCCGCCGCCCTCGGTGGCAGCATCGAGGCGGGCCCGCGCCCGGACGGCGGCTTCCGGGTCCTGGCCGAACTGCCCCTGCGCGCGGAGAAGAAGAAGCGCCTTGAGGAGAAGAAGCGCGTCGAGGAGATGGCCGAGAAGAAGAAGGAGGACGGCCGGTGATCCGGGTACTGCTCGCCGACGACCAGTCGCTGGTACGGGCGGGGTTCCGGGCGCTGCTGGACGCGCAGCCGGACATCGAGGTCGCCGGTGAGGCGGCCGACGGCGCGCAGGCCCTGGAGCAGGTGCGCCAACTGCGTCCCGACGTCGTCCTGATGGACATTCGCATGCCCCTGCTCGACGGCCTCGCCGCGACCCGGCGGATCACCGAGGCGCCGGAGTTGGGGGACGTCAAGGTGGTCGTGCTCACCACCTTCGAACTCGACGAGTACGTCTTCGAGGCGATCCGCTCGGGCGCCTCCGGCTTCCTGGTCAAGCACACCGAACCGGACGAACTCCTGCGCGCGGTACGGGCGGTGGTCGAGGGGGACGCACTGCTGTCGCCCGGGGTGACCCGGCGGCTGATCGCCGAGTTCGCGGCCCGGTCCAAGGAGCCCGCGGCCGCCGGCGCCCTCGCCCCGCTCACCGAGCGCGAGCGGGAGGTGATGGCCCTGGTCGGGATCGGGCTGTCCAACGAGGAGATCGCCCGCCGGCTGGTGGTCAGTCCGCTCACCGCGAAGACCCATGTGAGCCGCACGATGGTGAAGCTGGGCGCCCGAGACCGCGCCCAACTGGTCGTCCTGGCCTATGAGTCGGGCCTGGTCCGACCGGGCTGGCTGGGCTGAGGCCGGGCCGGACGGGGGACCGGGCCGGGGACCGGGTACGGGTGCGCGCCCGGTGGAGCGGATCGCTCCACCGGACGCGCGGGAGGCGTTTTCGCGTCTTCCAGGCCCCCGGGCCTGTCCGACGATCCGCCGACGGCTCCAGTGCCCCTGTTGGGGCACTAGTCACGGGCCGGTACGCGGTCCGTGTTCGCCTCCTTCGTGACGTATCCGGTGACCACGAGCGACGGTTGTGCGCGACGGGTGCGCAGACCCGTGAGCGTGATGAGCAGTCCGGCCAGCGCGACACCGGTGACGACCAGGAAGCCGGGCCGGTAGCTGTCGAGGACGGCCTGCGGGGCGGCGTCGGCGGGGGCGCCCGCGGTGACCACCGCCGTCACGACCGCCAGGAAGATCGCCCCGCCCACCTGCACCGAGGTGTTGAGCAGCCCGGAGACCATGCCCTGCTCGTGGTCGTCGACCCCGTTGGTGGCCTGGATGTTGAGCGAGGGGAACACCAGCGCGCAGGCCGCGCCGATCAGCAGCATCGACGGCAGGATCACGGCCGCGTACACCGGGTCGAGGTCGACGCGCAGGAACAGGGCGTACCCGAGGACCATCAGCGCGAAGCCCGCCGCGATCAGCCGCGGTGTGCCGAACCGGTCGACGATCGAGCCGACCTTGGTCGAGGACACCGCGACCAGCGCGCCGGCCGGCAGGAAGGCGAGCGCGGTGTGCAGCGCCGACCAGCCGAGCAGCGACTGCATGTAGAGCGTGGTCAGGAACTGGAAGCCGACGTACGACCCGAAGAAGGCGACCGCGCCCACCTGCGCCCGCACCTGGCTGCCCGAGCGCAGCACGCCGAGCCGGATCAGCGGGCCGGGGGAGCGGCGTTCGACCCGTACGAAGACGGTCAGGAGCACGGCGACCGCGAGGAACGACAGCAGGGTGCGCGCGGACGTCCAGCCGCTCTGCGGCGCCTGGACGACGGTGAAGACGAGCAGCAGCATCGACGCGGTGCCGAGGACGGCGCCCGGGACGTCGTAGCCGTTGTGCTCCTTCTCGCGTTCGCTGCGCGGCAGCAGCCGCAGTCCGGCGAGCAGCGCGATCACCGCGATCGGCGCGGGCAGCAGCATGGTGAGGCGCCAACTGGCCTCGGTGAGCAGGCCGGACAGCACCAGGCCCATGGAGAAACCGGTGGCCGCGCAGGTGGTGTAGATGGACAGGGCCCGGTTGCGCAGCGGGCCCTCGGCGAAGGTCGTGGTGATGATCGACAGCCCGGCGGGCGCGGTGAAGGCCGCGCTCAGACCCTTGATGAACCGGCTGGCGATCAGCAGCGGGCCGGAGTCCACCAGCCCGCCCAGCAGGGACGCGAGCGCGAAGATCCCGAGGGCGACCAGGAACACCTGGCGACGGCCGAGCAGATCGGCGGTGCGGCCGCCGAGGAGCAGCAGCCCGCCGTACCCCAGGATGTAGCCACTGACGATCCATTGCAGCGTCGACGTGGACAGATGGAGGTCGGAGCCGATGGACGGCAGGGCGACGCCGACCATCGACACGTCGAGCGCGTCGAGGAACATCGCGGCGCAGAGCACGAGCAGGGTGCCCCACAGCCGGGGGGTCCAGCGTCCCTCGGACGCCGACACGGGCGGGGAGAGCGGAGAGGTCATGCCGGAGACACTACATGCACATGCATCGAATGCAAGTGCATTTAAGTCCGGTGCAAGGAATGCACTTCTCTGTTACGGTGCGTTCATGGCGGCGAAAAGAGCCGAGCAGGAGCTCGTGGAGCAGTGGCGCGACATCCTCGCGCTGCACGCCCGCACCCAGTGCGAGCTGGACCGGGCACTGCACGGACACGGGCTGTGCGCCAGTGACTTCGAGGTGCTCGACCTGCTCTCCGAGGCCGCCGCCGCGGGTGACGGCGACTGCGCCTACCGCGTGCAGGAGATCGCCGACCGTGTCCATCTCAGCCAGAGCGCGCTGTCCCGGCTGATCGCCCGCCTGGAGAAGGACGGTCTCGTCGAGCGCGCCATGTGCGCGGAGGACCGCCGGGGCGTGCGCGTCGGGCTCACGGCGAAGGGGCGCGCGCTGCACGACGACGTACTGCCGCTCCAGCGCGCGGTGCTCGGCAGGATGCTGGCCGGCTGACCGGCGGGTCCGTGACTCCGTGGGCTTGCGGGCCCGTTCCTCGGTAGGCCCTGTCCTCGGCGGGTCTGCTTCACGGCGGTGTCCGTGTGAGGGGCGCTCCGGATCGTTTCCGTGCGGGCGGTGATCGGGCGGGGGCGTTTGTGCATGGGTTCCGCGCGTTCGAGGGACAACTGTCGTATTGCCGTAACGCTGTGCGGTCAGGTGTTTACGCTGTGCCGGGCGGTCCGGGCGGCGGATCGCCCGGCACACGGCACGAGGGGCAGGATGGGCTTCGGCTTCGGGACCCGGCGGGGTGGACAACTTCCCGCGGAACAGAGCAGTTTCGTCGGACGCGCGGAGGAGGTCGCCCAGGTCGGGCGGGCGTTGGAGGAGGGCCGCCTGGTGACCCTCGTCGGCCCGGGCGGCGTCGGCAAGAGCCGTACGGCGACCCATGCGGCACGCATGCTGGCCGACCGCTTCCCCGACGGCGTGTGGCTGGCCGAACTTTCCGGGCTCTCCGACCCGGAACTGGTGCCCGACCTCCTCGCCGCGGTCCTGGAGGTGCCGGAACAGGCCGGCATGGACCTGCTCGACGCGCTCGCCGGGCATGTGCGCGACCGTCGGCTGCTCCTCGTGCTCGACACCTGCGAGCACCTGCTCGAAGCCTGCGCGGTGGTGTGCGACGCGCTGCTGCGGGCCGGTGCGGAGGTGCGCGTGCTCGCGACCAGCAGACAGCCGCTCGACGTCGCAGGCGAACGCCTCGTACCGCTGGCCCCGCTCGACCAGGACGACGCGTTCGACCTGTTCGTGCAGCGCGCCGCCCTGGCCGCGCCGGAGTGGCGGACGACCGAGGAGAACCGGCCCCGGGTCCAGGAACTGGTGGAACGCCTCGAAGGCATCCCGCTCGCGCTCGAACTCGCGGCGGTACGGATGCGGGTGGCGCCGCTGGAGGAACTGCTCGCCCGGCTCGACGACCGTTTCGACGTGCTCACCGGCACCCGGCGCGGGGCACCCGACCGGCACCGGACGCTGCGGGCCGCGATCGGCTGGTCGCACGAACTGTGCACCCCCGCCGAACGGCTGCTGTGGCAGCGCCTCTCGGTGTTCGCCGGGCCCTTCGACCTCACCGCCGCCGAACGGATCTGCGCGGGCGGGGCGCTCGACGCCGAGGGGGTCGTGCCCACGCTGTTCACCCTGGTCGACAAGTCCGTCGTCCAGCGTCAGGGAGGGGACGGTCCGGG
This sequence comes from Streptomyces sp. NPDC026672, assembly GCF_040638185.1. Lineage (NCBI taxonomy): Bacteria > Bacillati > Actinomycetota > Actinomycetes > Kitasatosporales > Streptomycetaceae > Streptomyces > Streptomyces sp. NPDC026672. Next base: position 88,920 of record NZ_JBEZXS010000024.1, on the reverse strand, counting down.
CTACCAACTCCTCGACACCATCCGGGCCTACGCCGCCGAGCGGCTGGACACCGCCGGGGACGCCGACGCCGTGCGCGAGCGGCACCTCGCCCACCACGAGGATCTGGCCGGGCGGTTCTGGGACGAGTTCATCTCGGGCGCGCAGGTCGGCCTGCACCGGGCGGTGCGCTCCGCCGTCGCCGACGTGCGCCAGGCGCTGCGCCACGCCTACGCCGACGAGGAACGGGCGGCGCGCGGGCTGTGGTTGACGGTGCGGCTCGCGCCGTACTGGCGGGCGGGCGGCACGCTATCCGAAGGGCGGTACTGGCTCGACAAGGGGCTCGACCTCGTCCACGAGGACCGGCCCGAGCGGGCCTGGGCCCTGCTGATGACCGGGGTGTTCGCCGTGTGGACCGGTGATCTGGCGTATGCGCCGGGCCAGTTCGAGCAGGCGCGCGCGGTGGCCGAGCGGTGCGGCGAGGAGCGCGTGGTGCTGTTCGCCGACCCCTATCTGGCCGCGTTCCGGGCGCTGTTCGGGGACGTCGAGGAAGGTCTCGCCGCCGTCGAGGAGGGGCGGCGGCGCATCGTGGCCGCCGGGGACGCGCTGGGCATGGGCATCATCCACTACGAGGCCGCGCTGCTGTTCGGCATCCTCGGCAGGACCGAGCGGGCGCTGGAGGTGTGCGAGGACGGCCTCGCCCATCTGCGCGGCACGGGCGAACGGCAGATGTACGCGTCCACGCTCGGGGTGCAGGGCCTCATCTTGTGGCTGGCCGGACGGCACGAGGAGAGCGCGGGGCCGCTGCACCGGGCGCTGGAGGCCGTGGCCGAGGTCGGGGACCTGCTGATCGCCGCCCTGTGCTGTCTGGGCCTCGGCTGGCACGCCACCCACCAGGGACGCCATGTGCGCGCCGCCTGGCTGCTCGGCTACGCCCACAGCACACGGCGGCTCACCGGGGACCCGGTGGGGATGCTGCCCTCGCTGCTCCAGGAGAAGGAGCGGGTGGAGGGTGCGGTGCGCGCCGCGCTGGGGGACTCGGAGTTCCGGCGCTGGCACGACGTGGGGGCGCGGATGTCCGGCACGGAGATCCTGACGGCGGTGCGGGCGGGGGCGGAGGTGCCCCGGCCGCGTACGCCCCCGGCGCGCAGTGCGCCGCAGGTGACGGGGGAGTTGACGGCGCGGGAGCGGGAGGTCGCCGAACTGGTGGCGCAGGGGCTGTCCAACCGGGAGGTCGCCGAACGGCTGGTGATCTCCAAGCGCACCGCGGACACCCATGTCGAGCGCATCCTCGCCAAGTTGGGCGTCGCCTCGCGCACCCAGATCTCCGACGCGCTGGGATCGTGACCGACGGGCCACGGCCGCTACGTATGCGGAACGCGCGGACCTGGGCATACCGACCTTCCCCGAACCCGCCCCGTGCTCCCTTCCCCCGAGGGCACGCTGAATTCCGCCGCCCGGTCCGGCGCCCGGCGCGAGGATGACCGGCACCCGACCGCCGCCCGGCCCGGCCGGCACGGGGGGAGGCACGGCCGCCTTGGTCGGCAAGGCAGCCGCGCCTCCCCTGCGGGGCTTCGACGGGAACACCCGGCCGGGGGCGCCGAACCTGCCGGGGGCACGGCGCCGGGCCGGCCGCCGGGGTTCGCCCCCGCGGCTCGGGCGCGCGTCGTTTCCTTGCGGGGCTTCGGTGGGAGGGGGGATCGGTCAGGGGTGTCGGGCCGATCGGGGCAGGCCGCCGGGGCCGGGATACCGGGAGTGCGCCCTCGCCGTGCCGACTCGCCTCGTCCCCCTGTGGGGTCGGGTGGGGTGTTGTCGGGTCGGGGTCGGGGGTCTTCGCGGTGCGCTTCCGTGGTGATCGTGGTCAGCGGGTGGAGCAGGGCCGTGTGGCCCAGGGGGATCGGCGGCGGGGGTCCACCGCGGCCGGCGCCCCGCAGGGTCCGGTGCCGGATCACGCCGGTCGACGGCCGCTCGAAGCGCAGGCGGTGCCAGCCCTCCGGGGAATGGGGTTCGGTACTACGTATGCGTAGGGGGTGCCGGACGTGGGCGCCGCGGGCTTACGTATCCGCCCGGCCCCGACGGCGTCCGGTCACGCCGCCTCCGCGTGCCGCGTCAGGAAGCCGATGAACGCGGCGATCCCCGCCAGGACGGCCACACTGGTCAGCGCGGCCGACAGCGAGGACGCCTCGGCCATGAACCCGATCGCGGGCGGCCCGAGCAGCATGCCGCCGTACCCGAGGGTGGAGGCGATCGCCACACCGCTGGGACCCGCGAGCGCCCCGGCGCGTTCCACGGCCACCGGGAACAGGTTGGCGAGGCCGAGCCCGGTGACCGCGAAGCCGAGCAGGGCCACCCACACCGCCGGGGCCAGGGAGCCGAGCAGCATGCCCACGGTGGCGGTGGTGCCGCCCGCGACCACGGTCCGGGTGCGGCCGAGCCGCTGGAGCAGGGTCGATCCGGTGAGCCGCCCGACGGTCATGGCGAGCGCGAACGCCGAGTACCCGGCGGCCGCGAGCCCCGGCGAGGTCTCCAGGTCCTGTTCGAGGTGCAGCGCGCCCCAGTCGGCCATCGCCCCCTCGCCGTACGCCGTGCACAGCGCGATCAGCCCGAAGGTGAACACCAGCCCGCGGGTACGGCCGTCCAGGCGCCGCGCGCGGCCCCGGGCGCCGTCGGCCGGGCGGTCCTCGCGCCGGGGCGGCTCGATCCGCAGCAGCACGGGACCGGCGACGGCGGTGACCAGCAGCCCGATCACGGTCAGGCCGAGCAGGTGCTCGGTGGGGGAGAACGCGCCGGCGACGAGCCCGCAGAGACCCGCGCCGATCATGCCGCCGAGGCTGAACGCCGCGTGGAAGCTGGGCATGATCGGGCGCCCGAGCGCGGCGACGAGGTCGACGGCGGCACTGTTGAACGCCACGTTGATGCCGCCGTACGCCGCCCCGAAGACCAGCAGCACACCGCCGAGCGCCGCCACCGAGTGGGTGAGCGGCGGCAGGGCGACGCTGAGGGAGAGCAGCACCGCGCACACGACGGTGACCGGATGGCTGCCGTAGCGGCGGCAGAGGCGGCCGGTGAGCGTCATGGTGACGACCGCACCGGCGGACACACCGAGGAGGGCGAGCCCGAGAGTGCTCGCGGAGGCGTGCGTCTGTTCCTTGACGGCGGGGATGCGCACGACCCAGCCGGCGAAGACGAAGCCGTCGAGGGCGAAGAATGCGGTGATCGCGACTCGGAGACGGGTGAGGGTCTCGCCCGGCACGGCACTGTGCGGGCGGGTTTTGTTTATTGGCGGCACAAAATCAGGCTACGGGCGTCCTCCGACCGGGACAAGGGTGCGGATCCACATGATCACGACCGGGCCCTGGGCTGTGTCAGGAGCCGCGCCGGAAGTCGGGCCGGGCGGGTGCGGGTGCGCGCCGGGCGTGGGCGGCCGGGTGCGGTCCGGATGTGGGCCGGGCGCGGGCCGGGCGTGGGCCGGGCCGCGCGTGGGGCGCAGGCGTGAGCCCCACGCGTGGGCGCGAGCCCAGCAGATCGCCCGGCGGATCGCCCGGCAGGGCGCGCGGTCACGCGCGCGGGTGCGTGCGGAGCGTGCGGGAGCGGCCGTCAGGGCTGCGGGTGGGCGCCCGGCCCCGGCCGGGCCGTGACGTCCCGCGGGGTCAGCGCGGTGTGCTCCTCGGAGCACTCGACGACCACCCGCACCGGCGCCCCGCACTCGGTGTGGTGCACGTCCAGGAGGGGTCCCCCGGGAGCGGGGACGTACGTCTCGCCCCACTGCCGGAGCGCGATGAGGACCGGCCACAGGTCCCAGCCCTTGCGGGTCAGCCGGTACTCGTTGCGCGAGCGGCTGCCCGGCTCCTGGTACGGCACGGTGCACAGGATGCCGGCCGAGGTCAGCTTGCGCAGCCGGTCGCTGAGCACCGCCTCGGACAGCCCGATGTGCCGGCGGAACCCCTCGAAGCGCCGCACCCCGTTCGCCGCGTCCCGCAGGATCAGCAGCGTCCACTTCTCGCCGACGATGTCCAGCGTCCGTCGTACCGTGCAGTTCTCCGCGCTCACCTCGGACCACTCCATGGCGCCCATGGTAGAGAGCTGGCTGCGACATTGACAGCCAGCTCCGCGCGCCGCTAGCGTCGAACGACTGAGCCTGACGAGGAGGAACCGCGGCGTGGGACGGACACGGACGTACGAGTGGGAGGACCCCGCGGTTTCGGCGGCGGCCGTGGGGCGCTCCTCGGGTGTCGACTTCCTGCGGGACATGCAGGAGGGACGGCTGCCCGGCCCGCCCGTCCTGTCCACGCTGGACTTCGCCCTCGAAGAGGTGACCGAGGGCCGCGTGGTGTTCGCCCTGACCCCGGGCGAGGACCACTACAACCCGATCGGCAGCGTGCACGGCGGGGTCTACGCCACCCTGCTCGACTCGGCCGCCGGCTGCGCCGTCCACTCCACCCTGCCCGCGGGCACCGGGTACACCTCGCTCGACCTGAGCGTGAAGTTCCTGCGCCGCGTCACCGTGGACACCGGCCGGATCCGGGCCATCGGCACCGTCGTCAACCGCGGGCGCACGACCGCCCTCGGCCAGGCCACCCTCGTCGACGCGGACGACCGGCTGCTCGCCCACGCCACCAGCAGCTGCCTGCTGTTCCCGATCCCGGCCCAGGGGGCCTGAGCCTCCCGCGCCGCACGGACGCCGGCCGGACGGGCCGGCGTCTGACGGGCTGTCACACCCTCCTGCCATGCTGGGACCCCGCACCGAGCACAGGAGGCCCCCATGCCCGAGCCGTCCGTCCTCGCCGCGTTGGTCTCCGGGCTGCGCGGCGGGTCGATCCAGGTCGTCGACCTCACCTCGCCGCTGTCGGCCGAGACACCGGTGATCCAGTTGCCGCCGCAGTTCGGCCAGACGGCGGTCTTCGCACTGGAGGAGATCAGCCGGTACGACGACCGGGGCCCGGCCTGGTACTGGAACAACTTCCGCAGCGGCGAGCACACCGGCACCCACTTCGACGCCCCGAACCACTGGGTGACCGGCCAGGACCTCGCCGACGTGGCGTCCGTGCCCGCCGGCCGGCTGATCGCACCGGCCGCCGTCCTCGACGTCACCGCCGAGACCGCCGAGGACCCGGACTTCCTCGTCGAGGTCGACCACGTCAAAGCGTGGGAGGCCGCCAACGGCCCCCTCCCGGACGGCGGCTGGCTCCTCGTCCGCACCGGCTGGGACGCCCGCGGCCACTCCCAGGAGACGTTCCTCAACGCCGACGAGAACGGCCCGCACACCCCCGGGCTCTCCCCGGAGTGCGCCCGCTGGGTCGCCGAGGAGTCACCGGTCACCGGACTCGGCGTCGAGACCGTCGGCACGGACGCCGGACGCGGGCACTCCTTCGACCCGCCCTTCCCCTGCCACTCCTACCTGATGGGCAGCGGCAAGTACGGGCTCACCCAGCTCCGCAACCTCGCCGCGCTCCCGGCGACCGGCGCGGTCGTGATCGCCGGACCGCTGCCCATCGTCGCCGGATCGGGCGCCCCCGCGCGCGTGCTGGCCCTGGTGGAGCGGTCGTGAAGGTCGCGGAGGCCGTCGGACGGGCGCTCACCGCCGCCGGGGTGGACCAGGTCTTCGGCGTGGTCGGCTCCGGCAACTTCCACCTGACCAACGCCATGATCGCTGCCGGTTCCCGGTTCGTCGCCGCGCGCCACGAGGGCGGCGCCGCCACCATGGCCGACGCCTACGCGCGTTTGAGCGGCACGGTCGCCGCCGTCAGCGTCCACCAGGGCCCCGGCCTCACCAACGCCCTCACCGGTGTCACCGAGGCCGCCAAGAGCCGTACACCGCTGCTGATCCTCGCCGCCGAGGCGAGCGAACCGCTCTCCAACTTCCACATCGACCAGGACGCCCTGGCCCGCGCGGTCGGCGCCGTCCCGCTGCGGATCACCTCCGCCGAGGACGCCGTGGAGCGGGCCTGCGCGGCGGTGCGGCACGCCCTGCACGAACGGCGCACCGTCCTGCTCGGCCTGCCCCTCGCCGTACAGTCCCTGGACGTCCCCGACGACGCCCTCACCCGGGCCGCAGCGCCGCTCCCGCGGCAGCCGGTCGAACCGTCCGCCGCCGACGTGACGGCGCTCGCGCGGGCCCTCGACCGCGCCGAGCGGCCCGTGTTCGTCGCCGGCCGCGGCGCCCGCACACCCGCCGCCCGGGACGCCCTCACGGCCCTCGCCGACCACCACGGCGCACTGCTCGCGACCTCCGCCGTGGCCCGCGGCCTCTTCCACGGCGACCCCTGGTCGCTCGACGTGTCCGGCGGCTTCGCCTCACCCCTCGCGGCCGAACTCATCGAGGACGCCGACCTCGTCGTGGGCTGGGGCTGCGCGCTCACCATGTGGACCACCCGGCACGGCGCGCTCATCGGCGCCGACGCCACCGTGGCCCAGGTCGACGACGACCCGTCCGCGCTCGGCGCCCACCGCGAGGTCCACCTGGGGATCACGGGCGACGTGGCACGCACGGCGCTCCTCGTGCGGGAGGCCGCGGCCGGCGCCCCGCGCGCGGGCCGCCGCACCCTCGACGTCGCCGCCGCCCTCGCCGCCCGCGGACACCTGCGCGACGTGCCCCACGACGACACCGGCGACCGCGAGCGCATCGACCCGCGCACCCTCACCGTCGCCCTCGACGACCTGCTGCCCGCACAGCGCGTCGTCGGCGTGGACTCCGGAAACTTCATGGGCTACCCGAGCGCCTTCCTGTCGGTGCCGGACGAGAACGGCTTCTGCTTCACCCAGGCGTTCCAGTCCGTCGGCCTCGGGCTGGCCACCGCGATCGGCGCCGCGCTGGCCCGCCCGGACCGCCTCCCGGTGGCCGCGCTCGGCGACGGCGGCGCCCTGATGGGAGCGGCCGAACTCGACACCGTACGGCGGCTCGGACTGCCGATGGTGGTCGTCGTCTACAACGACGACGCGTACGGCGCGGAGGTGCACCACTTCGGACCCGAAGGCCATCCGCTCGACACCGTCCGCTTCCCGCCGACGGACCTCGCCGCCGTCGCCCGCGGCCACGGCTTCGAGGCCGTGACCGTCCGCACGACCGCCGACCTGAAGGGCGTCGCCGACTGGCTCGCCGGCCCGCGCTCCGCACCCCTGTTCATCGACGCCAAGGTGCGCGCCGACCGCGGCGCCTGGTGGCTGGAGGAGGCGTTCCGGGGCCACTGAACACCCCCGCCGCACACGGGAGTCGGGCGCAGTCGCCCCGCGCGGGCGCCGTCCGCCCGCCGTCCGCGTGTTTCGTGCAGGGGGACGCGCGGTTCGTGCAGGAGATCACGCGCCCGTCCTCCGCATACTCGGTGGCCCAGGCGGCCGAGGCGCGCGGAGGCGGAACTCGATGCGGACGTTCGTGTACACATCCCATCCCTCACGGGTGGTCTTCGGGGCCGGCGTCGTCGGCCGGCTCCGGGAGGAGGTGGAACGGCTCGGCGCCCGCCGGGTGCTGCTGCTGTGGGGCAGGTCAGCGGCGGACGCCGCCGAGCGGGTGCGCACGGACCTGCGCGGGCTCGTCGCGGCAGAGTTCGACGGCGCCGTCGTCCACACCCCCGTGGAGGTGACCGAGCGCGCCCTCGCCGTCCTGCGGGACGCGGGCGCCGACGCCGTCGTGGCCCTCGGCGGCGGCTCCGTCACGGGCCTGTCCAAGGCCCTCGCCGCACGCACCGGCCTCCCGCAGATCGTCCTGCCGACGACCTACGCCGGCTCCGAGGTCACCCCGGTGCTCGGCGAGACCGCCGACGGCCGCAAGACCACCCGCTCGGCCCCGGAGATCCTGCCCCGGACCGTTCTCTACGACGTCGACCTCACCCTCGGCCTGCCGCTGCCGGTCACCGTCACCAGCGGGATCAACGCCCTCGCGCACGCCGTCGAGGCCCTGTACTCCGCCGACGCCGACCCGGTCACCGACCGGCACGCCCTGGACACCGTCTCCCTCGTCGCCCGTTCCCTGCCGCGCCTCGCCGCACGGCCCGCCGACCCCGAGGCCCGCGCCGACCTGCTGTACGCCGCCTGGCTCGGCGGCACCTGCCTCGCCTCCGCCGGCACGGGCCTGCACCACAAGCTGTGCCACACCCTCGGCGGCGCCTTCGACCTGCCGCACGCCCCGACGCACACCGTCGTCCTGCCGCACGCGATGGCCCACAACGCGCCCGCGGCGCCCGACGCCATGCGTCGGATCGCCGACGCCCTCGGCGTCCCGGACGCCTCCTCGGGCGTGTACGACCTCGTCGCCTCCCTGGGCGGCCCCACCTCGCTGCGCGACCTCGGCCTGCCCGAGTCCGGCATCCCCCGCGTGGCCGGACTCGCCGCCGCCACGCCGTACCCCAACCCCCGCCCGGTCACCGTCGAAGGCGTCACGGCCCTGCTCACCGACGCCTGGCACGGGCGCAGGCCCGAGGGCCCGCCGTCCCCGCGGGCCGCGCTCGCCCGGCTCACCGAGGAGGTCGTCGCCTCCTTCGCGCACACCCCCGACCCCCGTCTGCGCACCCTGCTCGGCGACCTCGTCCGGCACCTGCACACCTTCGTCGCCGACAACGACGTCACCGACACCGAATGGCAGTACGCGATCGACCACCTCACCCGCACCGGCCAGATCTGCGGGCCCACCCGCCAGGAGTTCGTGCTGCTGTCCGACACCCTCGGCGTCTCCAGCGCCGTCGACCTGCTCACCAACTCCCGCACGCCCACCACCACCCCGTCCGCCGTGCTCGGCCCCTTCTACGTCCCCGGCCCGCCCGAGGCCGCGCACGGCAGCGACATCTCCGGCGGACTGCCCGGCACTCCGCTGTGGGTCGACGTACGGGTCACGGACACCGGAGGCGCCCCCGTCGAGGACGCCGTCGTGGACGTCTGGCAGTCCAACGACGACGGCTACTACGACGTCCAACTCCCCGACCTGGACGGGCCGGTGCTGCGCGCCCGGCTGCGCACCGACAAGGCCGGAGGGCTGACGTTCTGGTCGATCCTGCCCTCCGAGTACCCCATCCCCGAGGACGGGCCCGTCGGCGAGATGCTCCACGCCACCGGCCGCCACCCCTACCGCGCGCCCCACCTCCACTTCCTGATCGACGCGCCGGGACACCGGCGGCTGGTCACCCAGCTGTTCGTCAAGGGCGGCCGTCACCTGGACGGCGACGCCGTCTTCGGCGTCAAGGACGCGCTGATCGTCGACTTCGTCCCGCACACCGGCCCCACCCCCGACGGCCGCCCCGTCGAAGGGGAGTGGCGCCGCCTCGACCACACCTTCCGCATCGCCCCCGCCGCCGACCGCCCGAGGAGCGCCCGCCCATGACCACCACCCCGGCCCCCGATACGTACGACACGGACGTCCTCGTCGTCGGCAGCGGCCCCGCCGGCGGCTCGACGGCCCTGCTGCTGGCCACCTACGGCATCCGCACCCTGCTCGTGACCAGGTACGGCCGGCTCGCCGACACCCCGCGCGCCCACATCACCAACCAGCGCACCATGGAGGTGCTGCGGGACCTCGGTGTCGAGGCCGAGGCACGGGCCCAGGGCACCCCCTCCGACCTGATGGGCGACACGGTGCTGTGCACCGCGCTCGCCGGCGAGGAGATGGGCCGCATCCGCAGCTGGGGCACGGGCCCCGCCTCCCTCACCGAGTACGCGGCCAAGAGCCCCTGCGCGATGATCGACCTCCCGCAGAACTACCTGGAGCCCATCCTCGTCGGCAACGCGGCGGCGCGCGGCGCCAAGGTCCGCTTCGACACCGAGTTCGTCTCCTTCACCCAGGACGCCGACGGGGTCACCGCGGTGCTCCGCGACCGGCTGCGCGGCGACGAGTACCCCGTGCGGGCCCGCTACCTCGTCGGCGCCGACGGCGGTCGCAGCACCGTCGCCGAACAGCTCGGCCTGCCCTTCGCGGGGCGCGACGCCAGGGCCGGCAGCATGAACATCGTCTTCCGGGCCGACCTGTCCCGGTACTGCGCCCACCGCCCCAGCGTCCTCTACTGGGTGCTGCGGCCCGGCGCGGCGACCGGCGGCATCGGCATGGGCCTGGTCCGTATGGTCCGGCCCTGGAACGAATGGCTGCTGGTGTGGGGCTACGACATCGAACAGCCCCCGCCCGAGGTCGACGAGCACACGGCGCGGCGCATCGTCCGCGACCTCGTGGGCGATCCGGACCTGCCCGTCGAGATCACCTCTACCTCCCTGTGGACCGTCAATCACACCTACGCCACGGAGTACGCGTCCGGCCGGGTCTTCTGCGCGGGGGACGCCGTGCACCGGCATCCGCCGTCCAACGGGCTCGGCTCCAACACGTCGATCCAGGACGCGTACAACCTCGCCTGGAAGCTCGCCCTGGTGATCCGCGGCGAGGCCGGACCCGCCCTCCTCGACAGCTACACGGCCGAACGCGCGCCCGTGGGACGGCAGATCGTCGACCGCGCCAACCTGAGCCGCGACCAGTTCGGCCCCGTCTTCGAGGCGCTGGGCGTCGGCGCCGACAGCGACGAGACCGCCATCACCGAGGGCCTCGCCGCCCTGCGCGCCCCCACCCCCGAGGGCGCCGTGCGGCGCGGCCTCCTGGAGCGGGCGATCCGGCTCAAGAACTACGAATTCAACGCGCACGGCGTCGAGATGAACCAGCGCTACGTCTCCACGGCCGTGCTTCCCGACGACGGTCCCGCCGAAGTGTGGGAGGACGACCGGGAGTTGGTGCACCGGCCGACCACCAGGCCGGGTGCCCGGCTGCCGCACGCCTGGGTCGTCGACGCCCGGGGCCGGCGCGTCTCCACGCTCGACCTCGTGGGCCGCGGCCGGTTCACCGTGCTGACCGGGCTGTCCGGCGGCGCCTGGGAGAAGGCGGTGGAGGCGTGCCGGGACGAACTCGGCACACCCCTGCGGTTCGTGCGCCTCGGCGACGCCGACTCCCGTGACGCGTACGGCGAATGGGCCCGGGTGCGGGAGATCGCCGAGGACGGCGCGCTGCTGGTCCGCCCGGACGGCCACGTCGCCTGGCGCGGGGCCCTGCCGGACGACGGGACGGAGGCCCGGCACGTGCTGCTGGACGCGCTGCGGCGGGTCCTGGGGCGGTGAGGGGTGGGGCGCCGGGTGACGCCCCTGCCCCCGTCGACTCGGCGCCGGACTTGCCCTGTTGCCCTGAGGCGTACGGCGTTCACCCCGCGCGGCGCAGCGCCGCCGGGGTGGTGCCGAGGCGGGCGCGCATCACCCGGGTGAGGTGCTCCTGGTGGGAGAAACCGCAGCCCGCGGCCACCTCGGCGATCGGCGCGGAACCCGCCCGCAGCAGACGGCAGGCCCGGTCCAGCCGCAGCCCCAGCAGGAACTGGTGCGGCGAGCGCCCCGTGCTCGCCCGGAATCGCCGGGTGAACTGGCTGGGGCTGAGCGCCACCGTCGCGGCGAGGTCGGCGATCGGCAGCGGCTCGGCCAGCCGCGCCTCCATGAGGTCCCGCACGGCGCCGAGTTGACGCTCGGACAAGGGCGTCGGCACGGGCACGGGCGCGGGCACGGGGGCGCCGGTCCGGTGCCCCCGTACGAGCTGCGCGGCGAGCATCGTCGTCAGATGGTCGGTGTAGGTCCGTGCCGACGGCTCCCACGCCCGCACCGCGCCCTCCAGCGCGCGCAGCAACTGCTCGGCCAGCGGATCGGTCGTGCCCAGCTCCTCCGACAACTCCACCGGCCGGCCGTCGTTCGCCTCGCGCAGCGCCGCGTCCGTCAGGTACGCGTGGATCGTGTCGAGTCTGCCGCCCAGTTCCACGGCGAGCGTGCGCCCCGCCGGCTGGACGAAGAGGCCGCCCGCCGGGACGGCCCGCGAACGCCGCGCCGCACCCCGGCCCCGGCGCACGGTGACGGGCCCGGTGAGATGCAGGATGACCAGATGCGTGGCCGCCGGTTCGAAGGCGGCCCGGTACGGCTCCTCGGCCTGCGCGGACAGGTACAGCCGCTCCCAGCCGAGGCCCGAGCTGCTGCACCGCGCCCGTACCCCCGGCTGCCGCAGGATGCCGACCGTGTCGGCCGGACCGAGTTCCGCCATGGTGCGACCTCCTCGTGGCACCGTCAGTAGTTGAAGAATAAAACTCGGAGCGGTGAATGGCACAGCGGTGAATGGCACAGCGGTCAATGGCGCAGCGGTGAACGGCACGGGGACGCGGCGTTCCGCGGAGGCGTGCGTCAACTCCCGAGACGCGTGCCGTTCCGCGTGACGGCGGACATATTACTGTCCGTTCCGCGGGGATATGTCGGCACATGTCGCCAGCATGGTTCGGTTAATGATTGCGCACGAGCTGGTTGCGGGCGGGTGAGCGGGTCATGATGACCCCATGACGTTAGCCTCGCGCGCTCTCGCGCAGCTGGCGACCTGGCCCGACCTGAGCCAAGTCGAACCGAGCTGCGGTCTGGGACAGGCGCTCAGTTCCTCGCAGGGCGAGATCGCCCACTTCCACTCGGAACGCGATGTCGATCTGCATCTGACGAACCGTGCGATCCGCCGGTTCTCCCGTGACCTGAGGGGGTCCGGAGCCGTCCGTCTCGTGCCCGGCTCCCAGTGGGTGACCCTGCGCCTCGACGCCTCGAGCGACGTGGACCTCCTGATGACCCTGGTGAGCGTCGCCCTCCAGGCCCAGCACGCCTGGCCCGACCCGGTCGGGCGGCCCGAGATCGGCTGCAACGACCAGCGGGGCGCGGGCTTCGTCCGCGCGGTCTCCGGCGGCATCTGACGGCGCGCACCGGGTGGTCACACGGTGACGACCCGGACGCCGGCCTCCTCGAAACGGCGCACGTCGTGCGCGGACACGGACGCGTCCGTCACCAGTGTGTCCACCAGCTCGGCCCCGCAGATCCGGGCGAACGCCCGCTGCCCGAGCTTGCTGGAGTCCGCCGCGACGACCACCCTGGCGGCCCGCTCGCACAGCAGCCGGTTGATCGCGGCCTCCGCCTCGTCGTGCGCCGCCGCGCCGTGCGCCACGTCGAAGGCGACCACCCCGAGCACCGCCACGTCGAGCGTGATCTGCCCGAGCACCCCGTCCGCGAGCGGCCCGACCAGCTCGTACGACTGCGGCCGCGCGACCCCGCCGGTCACCACGATCTTGAACTGCGGGCGTACGGCGAGCTCGTTCGCGATGTTGAGCGCATTGGTGACGACGGTCAACGCCGGTGAACCGGAGGCGAGTTCGGGCCGCACCGCCAGGGCGCGGGCCACCTCCGTGGTGGTCGTGCCGCCGGTCAGACCCACCGCCTCGCCCGGCGCGACGAGACCGGCGACCGCCCGCGCGATGCGCTGCTTCTCGGAGGCGCGGCGAGCGGTCTTGTAGCGCAACGGCAGCTCGTACGAGACCCCGTGCACCACCGCGCCGCCCCGGGTGCGCACCAGCATCTGCTGCTCGGCCAGCTGGTCGAGGTCCCGGCGGATCGTCGCGGGCGAGACCGACAGCTCGGCCGCCGCCTCCTCGACGTCCAGCCGGCCTCGCTCCACGAGCAGGTCCAGCAGCGTCTTCCAGCGGGCGTCGCGCGACATCCGCGGCCTCCGTCTCTCGATCTTCCCGCGACCCTAGCGCACCCCCGTGGTCGTCCCGCCGCCGTCCGAGTTCGGTAAGCATGCTTGATTGTGCTCGAAACCTCGCTATATCTTGCAGAAAAAATCAGCCGGGAGGGGCGGGGCATGACCCATGTCGAGGACGAGCTGAACAGCCAGCCCGAGTGCTGGATCCGCGCCGCGGGCCTGGTAGGGCGGCACCGCGAGGCACTGGGAGCACCGGGGGAGCGGGTCGCGATCGTCGGCTGCGGCACCTCGTACTTCATGGCACAGTCCGCCGCCGCCCTGCGCGAGGGCGCGGGCGGGGGCGAGACGGACGCCTTCGCCGCCTCCGAGTTCCCCCGGGCCCGCGCCTACGACCGGGTGGTGGCCCTCACCCGCTCCGGCACCACCACCGAAGTCCTCACCCTGCTCGGCGAGTTGAAGGGCCACACCCCGACGACCGCCGTCACCGCCGACCCCGACACCCCCGTGCCGGCCGCCGCCGACGAGACCGTGGTCCTCGACTTCGCCGACGAACGCTCCGTCGTCCAGACCCGGTTCGCCACCACCGCGCTCACCCTCGTCCGAGCCGCCCTCGGCCTGCACACCGATTCCGTCGTCGCCGACGCCCGCACCGCCCTGTCCGACCCGTTGCCGCCGGGCCTCGACGAGTGCGCGCAGTACACCTTCCTCGGCCGGGGCTGGAGCGTCGGACTCGCCCACGAGGCCGCCCTCAAGATGCGCGAGGCGTCCCAGTCCTGGACCGAGTCCTACCCGGCCACGGAGTACCGGCACGGACCCATCAGCATCACCACCCGCTCCACCGCCACCTGGATGCTCGGCACGGCACCCGACGGACTCGCCGAACAGGTCCGCGCCACCGGCGGCCGGTGGATCGAGGGCACGCTCGACCCGCTCGCCGAACTCGTCCGCGCCCAGCGGCTCGCCGTCGCCGTCGCCGCCCGCCGCGGCCTCGACCCCGACCGGCCGCGCCACCTCACCCGCTCGGTGATCCTCGCCCCCTGACCCGCCTCCCCGGAAAGGAGCAGGCACCGTGCCCCTCGCACTCACCGGCGAGCTGATCTCCCGCGCCGCGGCCACCCACTCGGCCGTCGCCGCGTTCAACGTCGTCACCCTCGAACACGTCGAGGCCGTCGTCACCGGCGCCGAGGCGGCCGACGCCCCCGTCGTCCTCCAAGTCAGCGAGAACGCCGTCAAGTTCCGCCACGGACGGCTGCTCCCGCTGGCCCGTGCCGCCGTCGCCGCCGCCGAACGCGCCCGCGTGCCCGTCGCGCTGCACCTCGACCACGTACGCAGCGACGACCTCCTGCGCCAGGCGCCCGGCGCCGGATTCGGCTCGGTGATGTACGACGCCGCGTTCCTGCCCTACGCCGACAACCTCGCCGCGACGCGCGCCGCCGCCGACTGGGCGCACGCCCAAGGGCTGTGGATCGAGGCCGAGTTGGGGGAGATCGGCGGCAAGGACGGACAGCCGCCGCCCGACCCGCACGAGCCGGGTTCGCGCACCGACCCGGACCAGGCCCGTGCCTTCGTCGCCGGCACCGGAGTGGACGCGCTCGCCGTCGCCGTCGGCAGCGTCCACGCCATGACCTCCCGCACCGCGGCCCTCGACCACGGCCTCATCGCCCGGCTCTCGACCGCGCTCGCCGTGCCGCTCGTGCTGCACGGCTCCTCCGGCGTGCCCGACGACGGACTGGCCGCGGCCGTCAGGGGCGGCATCACCAAGGTCAACGTCGGCACCGCGCTCAACGCCGCGATGACCGGTGCCATCCGCGACTTCCTCGGCACCCACCCCCGGGCCGTCGACTCCCGCACGTACCTCGGCGTCGGGCGCGAGGCGATGGCCGAGGAGGTCACCCGCATCATCCACGTCCTCGGCCGGGCCCGCCCTTGACGGCTCCCCGCCACGCACCGCACCGGACGGACCGGCCCCGTACGGGGGTGTCGCGGGCGCGGGCTACTTCCTGACCGCCTTGAGCACCACGAACTTCGGGTCACCGGCGACCAGTTCGCTGTTCCCGAACAGCCGCCGCAGCTTGACGTGATGGCCGAGATGACGGTTGGCGACCACCCACAGCTCGCCCCCCGGCCGCAGCGCCTGCTTGGCCCCGCTGAACATCCGCCACGCGGTGGCCTCGCTGGTCGCCTGGTGCGAGTGGAACGGCGGGTTGTTCAGCACGACGTCCACACTGCCGTCCGCCACCCCGGCCAGCGCGTCGCCGACCCGGAACTCGGCGTGCCCCGGCACCCCGTTGGCCTTGTACGTGGCCTCCGCGGAGGCCACCGCCTGGTACGACTCGTCCACGAACAGCACCTCGGTCTCGGGGTCGGCCAGCGCCACCGCCGTCCCCACGACGCCGTTGCCGCAGCCCAGGTCCACCACCCGCCGCAGACCCCGCTGCCGCGGCAGGTGCCGGAGGAAGAACCGCGTACCGATGTCGAGCCGGTCGGCGCAGAAGACGCCCGCGTGGTTGACGACCGTGTGCCCGGAGATCGCGCCGATGCCGTCCGGCAGGGAGTAGCTGTACGGCCACGGGTTGACGGGCCGCTCCAGCGAGGGGTCGGGGGAGCAGTGGATCAGCCGGGCCTTCTGCCGCGCCAGTGAGGTGCGGGTCGGCCCGAGGATCCGCTCGAACAGGCGCAGCGTCGAGGTGTGGATCTCCTTCACCATGCCCGTGCCGACGACGACGGTGTCCTCGTGCACCCGGGGGGCGAGCCGCAGCAGCTGGTCCTCCAGCAGCGCCAGGCTCTTCGGCACCCGCACCAGCAGCACGTCCACACGGTCCGGCGGAGGGTCCTGTGTGGTCAGCAACGGGACGACACCGGGGGCGACGCCGGCGCGCGCGAGGTTCACCCGCGTCGCCTCCTGACCGAGGAACGAGTCCGTGATCTGCGTCGGCCCGTGCTCGGCCAGCGCCGTGACCAGCGCGCCCCAGCGGTCCCCGACGACCACCACCGTGCCGGACAGCGGCACCCGCTCCTCGGCCAGGTGCCGCAGCAGATGGCCGTCCGCGGCGTCCCAGGCACGCAGCCGGTCGCGGGGGTCGTCCGGGAAACGGGAGAGCGCGAACTCGCCCCACTCAGTCGTCATACGCTCACTCATCGCCCCTCCAGGCTAGCGGAGCCCCAGCTCAGCCCCGCCGCCCCGCTCGTCCCACCCGCCGTCCGCCCCACCGGACCCTGCCGGGACCTTCCCCGGGGCCGAGCGGTGCCCCCGTCGGACGCCCCCGGCGGGGCACCGTGGGGTTTTGGCAGGATGGAGGCATGGAGCAGGAACTGTTCCCCAGGCCGCGCAGGCAGGTCGCGGAGGGCGCCGTGCACATGCCCGACTGGCTGGACGCCGACGCCCAGCGCGAGCTGCTCGCCGCCTGCCGGGAGTGGGCGCGTCCGCCCGCCGGACTGCGCACGGTCCGCACGCCCGGCGGCGGCACGATGACCGCACGCCAGGTGTGCCTGGGCTGGCACTGGTACCCGTACGCCTACGCCCGTACCGTCGTCGACGGCGACGGCGCGCCCGTGAAACCCTTCCCCGCCTGGCTCGGCGACCTCGGCCGCCGGGCCGTGACCGACGCGCTCGGACCGGGGGCGGCGCGCGGCGCGGCGTACGACATCGCGCTGATCAACTTCTACGACGGCGACGCCCGCATGGGCATGCACCGCGACGCCGACGAGCGCTCCGACGCCCCGGTGGTGTCGCTGAGCCTCGGCGACACCTGCGTCTTCCGCTTCGGCAACACCGAGACCCGTACCAAGCCCTACACGGACGTCGAACTGCGCGGCGGCGACCTGTTCGTCTTCGGCGGCCCCTCCCGCCTCGCCCACCACGGAGTGCCCCGCGTCCACCCGGGCACGGCACCACCCGCGTTGGGCCTGACGGGACGCCTGAACGTCACGCTGCGCGTGAGTGGCCGGTAGGTTGCTGCGACGGCCGGACAGGACGCGGATCATGGGAGACTCGCCCTCATGAGCGGCAAGGCGGACCCCCGGGCGGCGGGGGATGGGACCACCCCGAGAACGCGGCTGGACCGGGGGCGCGGCGCGCTCGGTCCCGCGTTGGAGCTCGTGCACACCGGGCGCGCGCCGACCCGGGCGGTGCTCACGGCCGAACTCGGCGTCACCCGGGCGACGGCGGGCGCGGTCGCCGCCGAACTGGAGGCCCTCGGCCTGATCAGGGTGGACGCGAGGCCGGCCGCGGCGGCCGGCTCCCAGGGCCGCCCCTCGCACCGTCTGGAGGTCGCCGAGGACGGCCCGGTCGCGCTCGCCGCCCAGGTGCACGCCGACGGCTTCCGGGCCGCGCTGGTCGGACTCGGCGGGCGGATCGTGGCGACGGCGCCCGGCTGCGAGGACGTGGACGAGAATCCGGCCAAGGTGCTCGGCTCGGTCGTCGAGGCGGGCGCCGAACTGCTGCGCCGGACCGGACTGCGCTGCGTCGGTGCGGGCCTCGCCGTGCCGTCCGCGGTCGCCGAGCCCGACGGCCTCGCCCTCAACCCCCTGCACCTGGCCTGGCCGGTGGGCGCCCCGGTGCGGCGGATCTTCGGGGAGTGCGTGCGCGCCGCCGGGATCACCGGCCCGGCGTTCGCGGGCAACGACGTCAACCTCGCCGCGCTCGCCGAACACCGGCACGGCGCGGGACGCGGGGCGCGCGACCTGCTGTGCGTGGCGACCGGGCACCGGGGCGTGGGCGGGGCGCTGGTGCTCGACGGGCGTCTGCACACGGGCAGTTCGGGGCTCGCCCTGGAGGTCGGGCACCTCACCGTGAACCCCGAGGGGCGGCCCTGCTACTGCGGCGGCCGGGGCTGTCTGGACGTCGAGGCGGACCCGCTGGCGCTGCTCCTGGAGGCCGGGCGCACCCCCGGTCCCGAGGTGTCCCTGCTCCAGCAGGCGATCGACCTCGTCGCCGGCCACTACGACGACCCGACGGTCCGCGGGGCGACCGAGGTGCTGATCGACCGGCTCGGCCTCGGGCTCGCGGGTCTGGTGAACATCCTCAACCCCGACCGCATCATCCTCGGCGGTATGCACCGTACGCTCCTCGACGCCGATCCCGAACGGCTGCGCGCGGTGGTGGCCGACCGCAGTCTGTGGGGGCAGAGCGGCGGGGTGCCCATCCTCGCCTGCACACTCGACCACAACAGCCTTGTCGGAGCCGCCGAGTTGGCGTGGCAACCGGTGCTGGACGATCCGCTGGGGGCGCTCCGGTGACACCGTCCGTGGAACTCTTCGAGGTACGGGACCTACGGCTGGAGGAGACGGCGCCGCCGGTCCTGTCCGCCGCCGACCGGGCGGACCGGGACCGGGTGTGGGAGGAGGCGGTGCGGCACAATCCCACGCTGTTCGACGGGCCGGTGGTCGCGGTCACCGGACTGACCCGGGAGGGACCGTACGGGCTGCGCGTGTCCTGGACCCGTACGACCTACCGCCACCACGCCCTGCGCCGCGTCCGGGGCGCCACCTCCTGGCTGCCCGCACTGTTCGTCTCGGTGGTCCAGCCGTCGACCGACGGCACGGTCCTGGTGGGCCGCATGGCGTCGTGGACCGCGACGCCCGGCCGCTGGCAGCTGCCCGGCGGCTCGGTCGAACCCCCGCCCGACGGCGAGGACTTGGACCTGACCGCGGTCCGCGGCGAGGCCGCCCGCGAACTCCGCGAGGAGACCGGCATCACCGCCCCGCCCGAGAGTCTCTCCCTCTGCCTGGCCACGCGGTCCACGTCGATCGGCCTGATCTTCAAGTCCCGGCCCCTGCCCCCGGCCACCCTCCACACGGCCCACAACTCCCTTGCCGAGAGCCACGCTTCGGGCCCCCACCCGCCGGAGTTCGACGAGATCGCCCTCCTCCGCACCCCCGCGACGTCCCTCCCGGCCGGCGGGACGGCCTATCTGGAACACGTGCTGAACCATCACGCGACCAGGTGAACCCGTACTCCCCACGGGGTACGCCCACTGCCGCCGGTCGTACGACGACCCGGACCCCCTCCACCGGTCAGTCTCGACGTGTCATCACCCCTTGCCCGCTTCGACACTGGGAGACGAACCGAGATGCAGACCTTGGCGAACTGGGACGGCGGACCCGGCCCGTGGATCCTGTTCTTCCCGCTGATCTGGGCGGCCGTCGTGGTCGGCGTCGTGACGCTGCTGCGCCGCACGTCCCGGCGCGGCCCGTGGCGTGCCATGGGCCCGGCCCGCCCGTCGGGCGACTCGCCCATCGCGATCCTCGGCCGCCGCTTCGCCACGGGCGAGATCGACGAGGACGAGTACTGGCGCCGACTCTCCGTCCTGGCCGAGCAGTTCGGCCACCCCGCCCACACCCCGACCTGACCCCACCCACCGCCGGGCAGCGTGCCGTCGGCCCCGGCGAGCCACCCCGGCCCGAGGGCCGCAGGCGTTCGTCAGCCGACGGCGGCCGGGCGGGCGGAAGCGGGTGCGGCGGGTACCGGCTCGACCTCGGTGAATCGCGGCACCGTCTGTTCCACGGTCGCCGCCACCCGCCGGGGCGGACGCGCCGGCCCGGTCCTCTTCGCCGGCTCGACGGCCGCGGGCAGGGTGAACCACACGACCTTGCCCTCGTCGCCGTCCGGCCGCGCGCCCCAGCTCTCGCTGACCGCGGCCACCATGGCCAGGCCGCGTCCGCCGGTGTCCAGCGGCTCCGCGTCCTCGACCACGGGAAGGCGCGGATCGTTGTCGCGGACCGACACCGTGAGCCGGCCGGGCAGCAACTCCATCCGGACCGTGCACAGTTTGTCGGGCTGGGCGTGCCGGTGGACGTTGCTGAGCAGTTCCGTCACACCGAGCGAGGCCCGGTCTATCAATGTGTCCATGTGCCAGTAGCGCAACTGCGCAGATACGATTCTGCGGACCTGGCCGATCCGTGCCGGCAAGGCCTGGAGCTCTACGGTGCAGTGTCTGTTCGGGTGACTGATCACGGCTGCGACTCCCCGACGTGAGGTCCGGAAGAACACGGAGTACGGATCCGGCAGGATGCCCACGTTCTGGCGGCGTCTGCCGTTGTGTCCGGCGGGCTGGTTCGCAGCGTGATCGCCGGTAAACCCAGAGTGACGTGAGACAAGCGTGACGCAGGACACATCGCCCCGCAACTCGCCACGGCTCAGCGGCCGCGACCGGCCGCCCTGCGCACGGCCTCGATGAACCGGCGCGCGGCCGGCGGACCCGGCTCGCCCGGCGCGGGGTCGTGGTCGCCCAGCGTGAGCAGATACCGATTCCCGTTGAGCTCGGCCAACGCCTGGTCGTCCGGCGCGAACCACGGCTTCGACGCGCGCACCGCCTGCACGGGCGCACTGTCGATCTCGCTGCCGTAGCTGGTCAGCAGCTCCAGCCTGCCGTCGTTGATGCGGACCTTCCCGGCCCGGGTGAGCGACCGCAGCCGCTTCCCGATCCGCACGCCATTGGCCGTGAACTCCGGCTCCGCCATCCTTCCCCGCCCCCTTCGTGCGCGCCCTCCGTCGGCCCGGGGCCCGTGCGGGCCGCTCCGGTGCCGTCCGGCTCCCGATCCATCCAGTGTGCGCCCTGCTCCGGAGTGCAGTCTGCCCGGACCCCGCGGAGAGCACCAGTACGCATACGGTCCGACCGTACGCGCTCGGAGCACGCGCCGTCACGCGCCCCCCGAGGGCCGCCCCGGGGCCCCGCCCCCCTGACCGGCTTTGGCTTGCCCAAAGGTGTGTTTATGCAGGTGAGGGACATGATGGAGATGTCTATCATCGGGACGTCGACCGTACCGCGGCGACGTCGGCGTCAACTGTAAGGAGCACCGCCGTGAGCACCACCCCACAGACCCGGCCGGGCGCCACCCTCGACGTCGACCGCAGTGACGACGCCTACCGGAGCTGGCTCAAGGAGGCCGTCCGCAAGGTCCAGGCCGACGCCAACCGCTCCGCCGACACCCATCTGCTGCGCTTCCCGCTGCCCGAGCCCTGGGGCATCGACCTGTACCTCAAGGACGAGTCGACCCATCCGACCGGCAGCCTCAAGCACCGCCTCGCCCGCTCCCTGTTCCTCTACGGCCTGTGCAACGGCTGGATCCGCCCCGGGCGTCCGGTGATCGAGGCGTCCAGCGGCTCGACGGCCGTCTCCGAGGCGTACTTCGCCAAACTCATCGGCGTCCCGTTCGTCGCCGTGATGCCGCGCACCACCAGTGCCGAGAAGTGCCGGCTCATCGAATTCCACGGCGGGCGCTGTCACTTCGTCGACGACTCACGCAAGATGTACGAGGAGTCGGCCCGCCTCGCGACGGAGACCGGCGGCCACTACATGGACCAGTTCACCTACGCCGAGCGGGCCACGGACTGGCGCGGCAACAACAACATCGCCGAATCCGTCTTCCGCCAGCTGGAGTTGGAGCGCTTCCCGCAGCCCGCCTGGATCGTCGCCACGGCGGGCACCGGCGGCACCTCCGCGACCATCGCGCGCTACGTCCACTACATGCAGTACGACACCCGCATCTGCGTCGCCGACCCCGAGAACTCCTGCTTCTTCGAGGGCTGGACGACCGGCGACCCCGACGTCACCTGCGACTGCGGCTCCCGCATCGAGGGCATCGGCCGCCCCCGGATGGAGCCGAGCTTCGTGCCCGGCGCCGTCGACCGCATGATGAAGGTCCCGGACGCCGCCAGCGTCGCCGCCGTCCGGGCCCTGGAACGGGCCATCGGACGCAAGGCGGGCGGCTCGACCGGCACCGGCCTGTGGAGCGCCCTGAAGATCGTCTCCGAGATGGTCGCCGAGGGGCGCCGGGGCAGCGTGGTGACCCTCCTGTGCGATCCCGGCGACCGCTACCTCGACAAGTACTACTCCGACTCCTGGCTGGAGGAGCAGAAACTGGACATCACTCCGTACACGGCGGCCATCGACTCCCTGCTGGAGACCGGGGCCTGGCCGGACTGACCCCGCCGCCCGCCGCCCGCCGCCCGCGGTCAGACGTCCGCGTCCTCGCCCGGCTCGCCCGCCACCACCAGCCGCAGATGCTCGGCGATCTCGTCCCGCGCCGCACGCGGCAGCCCCGCGTCGGTCACCAGCGTGTCGACCTCCTCCAGCCCGGCGAAGGAACTCAGGCCCACCGTCCCCCACTTGGTGTGGTCGGCCACCACCACGACCCGCCGCGCCGACTGCACCAGCCGCCGGTTGGTCTCGGCCTCCGCGAGGTTCGGCGTCGACAGCCCCGCCTCCACCGATATGCCGTGCACCCCGAGGAACAGCAGATCGAAGTGGAGCGCCGCGATCGCCCGGTCCGCCACCGGACCCACCAGCGAGTCCGACGGCGTGCGCACCCCGCCGGTCAGCACCACCGTGGCCGCGCCCTGCCGGGGGCCCGAGGTGCGCTGCGCCACGTGGAAGACGTCGGCGACCCGCACCGAGTTCGTCACCACCGTCAGATCCGGCACCTCGATCAGCTGGTGCGCCAGCGCGTAGGTCGTCGTACCCCCCGACAGCGCGATCGCCGTCCCCGGCGTGACCAGCGCGGCCGCGGCCCGCGCGATGTCCTCCTTGGCGCTCAGCTCCAGCCCCGACTTGGCCTCGAAGCCCGGCTCGTGCGTGCTCGCCTCGACCACCGGCACCGCGCCGCCGTGCACCTTCTCCAGGACCCCCTGCCGGGCGAGCGCGTCCAGGTCGCGGCGCACCGTCATGTCCGACACACCCAGCTTGCGCGTCAGTTCGTTGACCCGGACACCACCGCGGCGCCGGACCTCGTCCAGGATCAGAGTGCGCCGCTGCTCCGCGAGGAGGTTCTGATTCTCACTCACGTACGCTCCGGTCCTTTCGCCTCAAGCCGCCGACACGCCCGCCGCATCGGTTCCGACCAGGACGTTCCACCCTCCGTCGATGCGCGGACGCCCCATCTTTTCACGGGACGGTCCAGGTTGCGCCACCACCTGTACCGACGCGCGCATGCCATTCGGACAGTCCGCGTACCACCATTCGTCACACGGACAGGGGAGATTCGGTGTGGAGAGGTGTAAGTCACACCGCCAGCGGAGATCCTGTGCCCGCGACAGCGACCGACGGCGCGTCACCGGGGGAGTGCGGAAACAGTGGAACGAGCGCAGGAAAGGCCCGCGGGCAAGAGCACGCGGACACCCGCCGCGAGACCGGGGCAGGCGGAGACCGACCTGGAACTCCTGGTCCACGGAGTCGGCGGCGCCACCCCCCAGAAGATGCTCGACGACCCGCGCACGGTGCGCGTCTCCGGCGACGACACCGCCGCCGTCTTCCGCCGCGCCGCGGACGCCCACGCCGAGGACCGCCCCGCGGCCCACCGGGGCCGCCCCGTCCCCGAGGCGTACGTCTGGTGCAACCTCACCTCCGGCAACGCCGCCCGCGCCCTGTGGCTGCTGCTCCTGCCCTTCATGGTGGTCAACCTCGCCCACTGGATGCGCCCCGCCGCCCGCGACCGCGACCGCGCGATCCGCCTCTACGGCCTGCTCGTCCGGCTCGTCGGCCTCACCCTGACCGTGCTGTTCGTCGCCGCCGCCTGCGAGGTCGCCCTGGACCTCACCGCCTGGCAGTGCGTCGGCGCCGACGCCTGCGCCCGCCGCCACACCTGGCTGGGCTTCCTGTCGCCCACCCTTTCCCACGACGGCTGGTGGAGCACGCCCGGCCGCCGCCTCGCCCTCGCCGCACTCGTCCCCACCGCGCTCACCGGCCTGCTCTGGTACCTCTCCCACCGCACCTGGAGCGCCTACGAGTCCCAGCCGCCCCCGACCGGCGAGTCCGGCCCCGACGACGACACCGCCCACACCTCCCTCGGCAGGCCCGGCTTCTGGTACGGCCGCCGCCTCGTCGCCCGGCTGCGCGCCGCCCACACCGCCGCCGGCCTGCTCACGGTCGCCGCCGCCGTCGCCGCCCCCGCCGCCCGGGCGCCCGGCGGATCCACGGCACTCGACCTGTTCGGACGCTCCCTGGCCGCGGGACTCGCCGCCGCGGCCGTCGTCGTGCTGTGGGTCGTGTGCCGACGCGGCCGCACCGAGAACCGCCTCGACCGCGAACTCGACCGGCACCTCGTGCACCGCCTCCCGCTCGCCGCCCTCGCCCTGCTCCTCCTCACCCTCGTGTACGCCGGCTGGTCACGGCCGGGCTGGCACTCCACGGGCCGGCTGTCCGGCAACGCCGCCTTCGGCGCGCTCGCCCTCGCCCAGGGCGTACTGGTCGTCGCCCTCGCCGTCGTCGCCCACGTCCTGCACCGCACCCACCGCGACCCGCGCGCCGCCCTGCGTGGCTTCGGCGGGCCCTGCGTCGCGCTGCTCGCCTGCGCGCTCGGCGGAGTGATGTCCGGCGGCGTCGCCCAGCGCGTCGCCGACTGGCTCGACGGCACCCGCGCCACCATCGACGGCGCCCCCGTCCTGCTCACCTGGCAGGCGTCCGTGATCCCACCGCTCCTCGTCGCCGTCCTGGCCCTGAGCGCCTGGCTGGCCTGGCGCACCGTCCGGCTCGGCCGCGCCGAACGCGCCCTCGTACGGCACGACCACCCGGGCGAGCCCGAGGACCCCGCCCGCACCCGCCGGGTCGCCCGCACCCGCGCCATGGCCGCCCTCACCGACCGGGCACCGCTCCTCGTCGCCGTCGTCTCCGCCACCACCCTGCTCCTCGGCGCCGCGGCCCTCGTCGGCGGACTGACCGGCGACCGGACCCCGAGCGCCGCCGCCCAGCACACCTCACCCGTCGTCCACGGCACCGCCCAGACCGCCCAGGCACTCGGCTCCTGGCTGATCGGACTCGGCTTCCTCCTCTTCGTCACCTGGGGCCGACGCGCCT
Source organism: Streptomyces sp. NPDC026672 (assembly GCF_040638185.1). NCBI lineage: Bacteria > Bacillati > Actinomycetota > Actinomycetes > Kitasatosporales > Streptomycetaceae > Streptomyces > Streptomyces sp. NPDC026672. The sequence continues at coordinate 63,659 of NZ_JBEZXS010000024.1, read as the reverse complement.
ACAAGGACGCCTCCGCGCGGCGCACCATCGGCATCCTCTGGGACGTCGGCACCTTCTGGCCGCGCGCCGCCCACCCCTTCGCCCCGCCCTGCTACGCCGAACGCGCCGTGCCCGACCTCACCTGGCGCATGGCCACCTGGACCGACAGGACCGGCGGACGCCTCGTCCTGTCCGGGCACTCCCAGGGCAGCGTCCTCGCCGCCGCGGCCGCCTGGCAGCTCAGCCCGGCCGCCCGCAAGCGCGTCGCCCTGCTCACCTACGGCTCACCCCTGGAACGCCTCTACGGCCGCTGGTTCCCCGCCCACTTCGGGCCCGCCGCGCTCAGCTCCCTGCACCGCGAGGTCGCCTGCTGGCGCAACCTCTACCGGCTGACCGACCCCATCGGCGGCCCGGTCCGCCTCCCCGGCGACTGCGGCCCCGAGGTCGACCACGCGCCCCTCAAGGACCCCCTCGCCTACGGCCGCACCGCCCAGCACCCGCTGCCCGCACCGATCCTGGGCCACTCCGACTACCAGGCCGACCCCGTCTTCGACCAGGAACGCGAAAAGCTCCTGGACCGGCTGCGCCCCGAACTGCCCGGCCAGCGACCCGAGACCGGCCCCTGACCGGCCCTCACGGCAGCTCCGGCAGATCCTCCGCGAACAGCAGGGTCAGATCGTCCTTCGTGGGCTCCTCGACATGGGCGACCCGGCTCGCGTGCCGCTCCACCATCGCCTCGAACGTCTGCCGCGCCGTACGCCCGTTGCCGAAGGCGACACCCTTGGGGATCTCCGTGAAGTACTTCAGCAGCGCCTCCGACGTGCCCGGCGCCAGCCGGTACTCGTGCTCGTCGGCCTGCTGCTCCACGATCCGCAGCAACTCGTCGGGACCGTAGTCGCCGAAGGTGATGGTCCGTGAGAACCGCGACGCCACACCGGGGTTGACGGACAGGAACCGCTCCATCTCCGCCGTGTAGCCCGCGACGATCACCACCACCGCGTCCCGCTGGTCCTCCATCAGCTTCACCAGCGTGTCGATGGCCTCCTTGCCGAAGTCGCGCCCGGCGTCCTCCGGCGACAGCGCGTACGCCTCGTCGATGAACAGCACACCGCCGCGCGCCCGTTCGAAGGCCTCCTGGGTGCGGATCGCCGTGGAGCCGATGTGCTCGCCGACCAGGTCGACCCGGGAGACCTCGACCAGATGGCCCTTCTCCAGCACCCCCAGGGACGCCAGGATCTCGCCGTAGAGCCGCGCGACCGTCGTCTTGCCGGTGCCCGGCGAGCCCGTGAAGACCAGGTGCCGCTTCACGGAGGCCGCCTTCAGACCCGCCTGCTGACGGCGCCGGCCCACCTCGATCATGTCGGTGAGCGCCCGCACCTCGCGCTTGACGCTGTCCAGGCCCACCAGCGTGTCCAGTTCACCCAGCACGTCCGTCGAGGAGCGCGCCGGCTCCGGCGCGGCCGCCTCGACCAGCGGCTCCTGCTCGGTGCTGCGCTGCCCCGGGATCGCGCCGAGCAGACCGGCACCGGGCCCCGACGTCTGCAGGGCGGGCACCGCGGGCGGGGCGCCCTCCCGCGCCGCGGCCGAGCGCACCCCGCCGCTCTCGTCGCTGGTGCAGTCCTCCACGACCGGACCCGTGCCCGATCCGGCGTCCGCGAACTCGTAACCCCCGCGCGCGCACCGCTCCGTGCGGCACTTCTTCAGCGTCGCACGGCAGTCGTCGATCACATGGAAGCCGTAGCCCCCGCTGCCCGTGACCCGGCAGCCGACGAAGGTGCCCCGGCCGCCCGCCGACACGTAGAAGCCCGCCTCCGCGGGGGAGTCGACCGTGCAGCGCTCGATCGTGGGGTCCGCGCCCTTGGTGACGATCACACCGGTCTGTGTGTTGTCCACCGTGCAGTTGTTGAGCGTGCCGCCGCTGCCGTGGTCGCGGAACCAGGCGCCCGTCGCCGCGTCCCGGATCCGGCAGTCGTCGAGCTGCGCCGTGGCGCCGTCGCTCACCGACACCGCCGTGTTGCGCACCTGGGACAGATCGCTGTCGACGACGTCCGCGCGCGAACCGCGGTCCAGGACGAACAGTGCGTCCGGCACGTCGTGCACCCGGCAGGAGTCGAGCACCGCCGTCGCGCCGTCGCTCACCCACACCGCGGGATAGTCGCCGGTGCTGTCGAAGATCTCGCACTGGTTGGCGTCCACCCGGGTGCCCGGGTCCCACACCGACAGGCCGTTGCGCCCGAACCGGCGCACCGTCGTCCGCGTCAGCGTGAGGACCGAACGCGAGCGCAGGTCGACCGCGTTCTCCGGGATGTCGTGGATGCGGCAGTCGGCGAGGGTGAGCACGGCGTCCGTGTCGAGCGTGACACCGTCCGCGCTGGTGCGGTGCACATCGCAGTCGGTCAGATGGGCCGTGCCCCGCGAGGTGACCTGCGCGCCGGAGCCGCGCACCTCGTAGACCTCACAACCCACCGCCTCCAGCGCCGAGTTCTCGCCCGTCACCATCAGCCCGGAGCCCGAGGCGTGGTGCACCCGGCAGCGGTCCAGACGCGGATGCCCGCCGCCCTGCACGGCGACACCGGACTGGCCGGCCGACAGCACCTCGCACTCCTCGAACACCCCGCCGCCGCCGTCCACCACGGCGATGCCCACACCGGCCGGGTTGTCCACCGTGCAGCGCCGGACGGTCGGGCGCGCGCCGCCGCGCACCTCGATGCCCGCGGCGGACCGGGTGACGATCCGCACGTCCAGCACCTCCGGCGCGCCCTCCTCGACGAGCAGCGCGGGCGCCGCCGCGTCCTGGCCCTCCACGTGCAGGTCCTGCACCACGGCCGAGGCGCGCACGGTCAGCGGCACCCCGTCCACGGGCGCGATGCGCACCGAGCCGGGGGAGCCCTCGGGGCCGCGCAGGGTCACCGCCCGCTCGACGACGAGGTTCTCCCGGTAGGTCCCGGGGGCGATGGTGAGGACGTCGCCGTCGGCCGCGGCCTCCAGGGCGGCGGCCAGCGAGGCGTACTCACCCGTGCGGCGCCGCCACCGCGATGTGCCGGTGTGCGTCACCTGGACCGTGCCCTGTCCCATGGCGTTGCCGTGCCCCCACCTCGTCGTACGCGGGTTGATGCCGAATGCTCGGCCGGTCCACCGTAGCGTGCGCGCGGGCGGTGGATCGACCAGAGCGGCAAGGCGGTCAGCTGCCGGTGCCTGCCTTGCCCCAGTCCGGGCCCGCCCTGTCCCACGCCTGGTCCCAACGGGCGTACCGGCGGCGGACCATGCGCCAGACGATCACCCGTCTGATGCCCTCGACCAGCCCCGCCGCGAGCGCCGCCGCCCCGACCCCTGCGAGCACGGCGTGCGTCGTCGCCGTCTCGGAGTCCAGCGGGCGGATGGTTATTCGCCCCTGGGGATCGGTCCAGAGGTGGAAGGTGTCGCCGGGCCGGGGGGAGTCGAGACGGGTCAGCACCGTGCCGTGCCGCGGGGTGCCGTCCGGGGCGGTCCACTCCGCGAGGACGCGGCTGCGCAGGTCCTGTCCGCTCGTCGGGTCGGGTTCCTGGTCGAGTACACCGCTCTCCAGCCTGCGCACCACCGTGGCCGTGACCAGGTGCCGGGTGTGCCGCTGGTCGCGCGCGGCGCGTTGCAGCGAACTCTGGGCGGCCGAGCCGACGAGGAAGCCGCTGACGGGCACGGCCACCACCATCAGCAGCAGCGTCACGAGGGCCACCCACGCCTCGGCCAGATCGGTCGCACGGCGCAGCGGATTGTGCCGCCAGCGCCACAGACCGCCGATCGCTCGCACCGTCGCACCCCCCTTCCCGCTCCGGGACAACCCCGGGCGCAGCCGCTCACGTGGGAGTCCGGCCGAAGAGAGAGCGAAATCACCTCGGCTCCGGCACCGGTCCTCTCACGAACTTCTCATCAGGTCCCAACGACCGGGCCCCCGCCGGGGGTTCCCGGTCCTCTTCGAGGACCCGCACCGGATCGCCGACCCGGATCGTGCCGCTCGACCGGGGCACCGCCTGCCGGCCGAAGACGAGCCGGCGGTCGACGTTGCGGTGGCGCCCCAGGGTGTGCAGCGGCTCCTTGCCCCGTGCGCCGGTGGCCTGGTCGACGGTGGTGACGACGCAGCGGCCGCACATCCGGGTGATCCGCAGGACGACGTCGCCGATCGCGATGCGCGTCCAGTCGTCCTCGGCCCACGCCGACGTGCCCGCCACGACCACGTTCGGCCGGAAACGGTTCATGGGCAGGGGGCCCTCGTCGGCGTGATCGCCCTGCGCGATCAGCGAGTTGAGGGCGTCGAGGGAGGCCACCGTGGTGATGAGCAGCGGATAGCCGTCGGCGAAGCTCACGGTCTCGCCGGGCAGCGCATGGTCGGGGTCCACCGGGCGGCGGGTGGCCGGGTCGTCCATGTGGACGAGGGTGACGTGGGAGCCGAGGTACGCCGAACACCACGCGTGCGCCGCGGCATCGGCGGGGACGGCCTCGACCTTCGTGCCGAAGACGTTCACCGTCACCGTGGACGACGGCTCCGGAACACGCACCGTGAGCGGTTCAAGACCGGGTGCGGACAGACTGATACCGCCGCCGGGCTCCGGCCCGGCGGCGGCCAGCGCGAGACGCGGTTGCTCACGCTGCGTGACGACCTTTCCCCCGTCGTCGATCAGCACCCAACGCCGGTCTCCGGCCGGGCCCCAGGGCTCCACCAAGGCCTCCCGGGGCGAGAAGCCCCGGAACGCCTTGACCGGATGGACGTGGATCGACTGCACTACGGCGTTCCCCATACGGCCATCGTGCCAGGTGGCACCGACAGCCGGGGGAGCCGATCAGTAGCCGCGGTACTGCTGGTTGTTGTACGGGTCCTGGTACGGAGCCGGGGCGGGGCGGGGCGCCGCGGGGCGCATCGCCTCGTAGCCGGTGCCCGTCGCCATCGGCCGCGGCGGCTGCTGCTGCTGCATCTGCGGCATCTGCTGCGGGCCGGGGTAGCCGCGGGGCGCGGACGCCTGCTGCGGGATGTACGCCGTGGGCGCCTGCTGCAGCGGAGCGGGCTGCTGCGCCTGGGGGTAGCCGTAGGAGGGGGCCTGATGGGACGGGCCCGCCGGGAGGGCGGGCAGCGCCGACGGCAGCGCGGGCAGGTTGCTGCCCACGTCGTACGCGGCGGGGACCCGGATCGGGGCGATCTGCGGGGTGCCCCGCTCGGCCACGAGCGAGTCGTAGATCGGAGTGTCCGGGAAGGAGGCGGAGTAGTAGCCGCCGCCATAAGGGGAGCGGGGGGAGGTCATGGCACATAAGTTAAGCCCACGATGTGCTGGTTGGGGAGACCGATAAGAGGGTTGTTTTCCGTGTCGGCAGTGGCCTCGGATCCCCAATCCGAGCGAACTCGGCAAAATAGGACGACGATCCGCGTTTAGATCACGTAAAGGGCTAGTTCCCGGCGGGTAACCGGGGGTTGGCCAGCGATCTTGCTGTGCCGTACATGGGAGTTCCCTGTCCACCGGAATACGTTGGGAGGACAGGGAAGGCAAGGGACGATCCGGGTGCGGCCCGGTGTGCCGAGACGTGATGGGGGCGGACATGTCAATGTCGAAAGGGTCCAATACGCCGGTGCCGACGACGGCCCTGCGTGTCGAATTGGGGTGGCGCTCCGGCCCCGGTGTCCCGGACGTGGACGCATCTGCGCTGCTGCTGGTCGCAGGCAAGGTCCGCTCGGACGCCGACCTCGTCTTCTACAACCAGCCCGCCCACCCCTCGGGTGCGGTCCGCCATGAGGGAAAACAGGACACCGACGGACGGGTCGCCGACCGGCTGCTCGTCGACCTCCCACGCGTGGAGGACACCGTCGAGCGCGTGATCATCGCCGCCTCGGCGGACGGCGGCTCCTTCGGCCAGGTCCCGGACCTCTACGTCGAGGTCCAGGACACGCAGCGGGGCGGTGTGGTCGCCCGGTTCGACAGCCAGGGGGCGACCGTCGAGACGGCCTTCGTGCTCGGCGAGTTCTACCGCCGCCAGGGCGCCTGGAAGTTCCGCGCCGTGGGCCAGGGCTACGGCACCGGACTCGAGGGCCTGGCCACGGACTTCGGCATCACCGTGGACGAACCCCAGCACACGCCCGCGCCTACGCCCACGCCCACACCCGTTCCGGCACCGGCCCCGCCGCCCGTCGCGCCCCCTTCGCCCCAGGCCCCGCCGCCCCCGGTGGGCCCGCCGACCCCTGCCGCGCCCCCGGTGCGCCCGGCGGTCCCCGTCACCGTGCCGCCCCCGTCCGGCCCGCCCGTCCCGTCGCCCCCGCCGCCCGCCGCCCGGCCGGTCCGGCTCACCAAGGTGACGCTCACCAAGGCGGCCCCCTCCGTCTCCCTCACCAAGCAGGGCGGAACGTCCGGTGTCCTGCGCGTGAACCTCAACTGGCAGGTGCACAAACACCTTTCCGGCTGGGGCGGGAGACGCGGCACCGACCTCGACCTCGACCTGTGCGCCCTGTACGAACTCGCCGACGGCCGCAAGGGAGTCGTACAGGCCCTCGGCAACGCCTTCGGATCGCTGCACCGGCCGCCGTACATCCACCTCGACGGCGACGACCGCACCGGCGCGCAGACGGCGGGCGAGAACCTCACCGTCAACCTCGACCACCGCCAGGACCTCCGCCGCGTCCTCGTCTTCGTGACCATCTACGCGGGCGCCACCTCCTTCGCCGACCTGCACGCCACGGTCACCCTCCAGCCCCAGCACGGCGCCCCCGTCGACTTCTCCCTCGACGAGTGCACGGTCCCCTCCACCGTCTGCGCGCTCGCCCTGCTCACCAACACGGGCGGCGACCTCGTCGTCCGGCGCGAGGCCCGCTACCTCGTCCCCGAGCGCGGGGTCAGCCCGCAGCGCACCGTCGACCGCGCCTACGGCTGGGGCATGAACTGGACACCCGGCCGCAAGTGACGCCCCGTCAGGCCCTGTTCCCGTCCGTCCTCGTCAGCCCTCGTCAGCCCTCGTCGGCCATCGCGTCAGGCCGGGCGTACGTGCGGCCCTTCCACGCGGCGCCACGCCCCCGGTAGTGCTGCACCGCCGAGTCGACCGTCATCAGGAGGTACAGGAACGCCGTGAACGGCAGCAGCGGGGCGAGCCACCACGGCTGCCGGTAGTAGCGCAGCATCGGGAGGTACGTCCCCGCCATCACGCACCACGCCGGCGCCCCGGTGACGGCCGCGGCCCAACTCCCCGTGACCGCGCCCGCGACCACCGCCGCGGACGGCACCAGATACACCAGCGCGAGCCCGGCGACCGTACCGAGCAGCAGCAGCGGACTGTGCCGCAACTGCGCGTACGCGCTGCGCGAGACCATCCGCCACAGGTCGTGCAGCCGCGGATACGGACGCACGCTGTCCACCCGCTCCGCGAGCCCCAGCCAGATGTGTCCCCCACCGCCCTTCACGGTCCGCGCGAGCGCCACGTCGTCGATCACCGCGTGCCGGATCGCGTCCGGGATCCGCGCCCGCTCCGCGGTCTCCGCGCGCAGCAGCACACAGCCGCCCGCCGCCGCGGCGGTCCGCCCGCCCCTGCGGCCGATCCACCGGAACGGATACAGCTGCGCGAAGAAGTAGACGAACGCCGGCACCACCAGCCGCTCCCACGGGCTCTCCACCCGCAGCCGCGCCATCAGCGACACCATGTCGAAGCCCCCGGTCCGCGCCGCGGCCACCAACTGCCGCAGCGAGTCCGGGGCGTGCGCAATGTCCGCGTCCGTCAGCAGCAGGTACTCCGGCTCCCGCGCGCGGGCCAGCGCGATGCCGTGCCGCACCGCCCACAGCTTGCCCGTCCAGCCCGCCGGCGGTTCACCGGGGGAGTCCACCGTCAGCGGCAGCCCGCCCGGCCGCGCGCCCAGCTCACGGGCCAGCTCCCCGGTGCCGTCCGTGCTCCCGTCGTCCACCAGGAACACCTCGGCCCGCCCCGGATAGTCCTGCGCCAGCAGCGACGGCAGACTCTCCGGCAGGACGGCCGCCTCGTCGCGCGCGGGCACGACGACACACACGGACGGCCACACGTCGGGCTCCCGGCCCGGCGGCAGCCGTACATCCGTACGCCAGAAGAAGCCCTGACACAGCAGCAGCCACAGCCAGGCGGCGAGGGACACGGCGGCGATCCACACGACGGCGCTCACCCGCGCAGTCTGCACCACCCGACCGGCGGCCCGGCACCGATCGTCTATCGTGGCCGGGTGAAGATCGCGCTCATGGACTCCGGAATCGGCCTGCTGGCGGCCACCGCCGCGGTACGGCGCCTGCGCCCCGACGCCGATCTCGTGCTCTCCCTCGACCCCGACGGAATGCCCTGGGGCCCGCGAACCCCCGAGGACCTCACCCGGCGGGCCGTCGCCGTCGCCGAGGCCGCCGCCGCGCACGGGCCCGACGCGCTCGTCGTCGGCTGCAACACCGCCACCGTGCACGCGCTGCCCGCGCTGCGCGAACTCCTGGAGCCCGGCGTCCCGGTGATCGGCACCGTGCCCGCGATCAAGCCCGCCGCGGCCGGCGGCGGCCCCCTCGCGATCTGGGCGACGCCCGCCACCACCGGCAGCCCCTACCAGCGCGGACTCGTCGAGCGGTTCGCCGGCGGCGTGAGCGTCACCGAGGTGCCCTGCTGGGGCCTGGCCGAGGCCGTGGAACACGCGGACGAGACCGCGATCGACCTCACGATCGCCGCGGCGGCCTCACTGACCCCGGCCGACGTCACCACCGTCGTCCTCGGCTGCACCCACTACGAACTGGTCGCCGAACGCATCCGCGCGGCCGTGCAGCGCCCCGACACCCCGCCCCTGGTCCTGCACGGCTCCGCCGGCGCCGTCGCCGCGCAGACGCTGCGCCGCGTCGGCGAGCAGCCCGATTCCACCGCCCCCGCCGAGGGCACCCTGACCGTGCTGCTGAGCGGACGCGAGGGCGAGCTGCCCGCGGCGGCGCTGAACTACGCCGAGGGCCGCATCCTCCCCGCCGTGAGCCCCACCCGCTGACCTGCCCCGGACGCTGTCACGCTCCGCGTTCCGGTACCCGCGCAGCGAAACTTGGGTAACCTTTTAGTCATGAGGGACGACCCCCACGACCCCCACGACAAGAGCGCGGCCTCCCCCAAGGTGTGGACCGGACGGGCCACCAACCGGGTGCAGTGGCTGCTCGCGCTCGGCGGTGCGGCCTGCCTCGCGCTCGGCATCGAGCTGGCCGTCGTCTCCGCCTGGACCTCCGGCATCGCCCCGCTGGTGATGTCGGTCGTCGGCTGCATCACGGCCGGCCTGCTCGTCCTCTTCGGCACGCTCGCGTTCGTGCACGTCGACCTCAAGCTCGACGACAAGTCCCTCGAAGTGCGCTGCGGCCACATCGGCGTGCCACGCCGCCGCATCCCGCTCAGCCAGGTCGTCGGCGCCGAGTTCGCCCCGCACGTCACCCCGCGCCAGTGGGGCGGCTGGGGCTACCGATGGCGTCCCGAGAAGGGCACCGCCGTCGTCGTGCGCAAGGGCGAGGGCGTCGTCCTGCGGCTGTGGGACGGCCATACGTTCACGATCACCGTGGACAACGCCGAATCGGCCGTACGGGTGATCAGGGACCGGCTGCGCTCCGGCACGCCCGGCTGAGCCGACGCTCACCCAGGGCCGGGACCAGGGCCGGCCGACTCCCCGTAAGGCTCCCCATGCTTCCCGTGCCGGTCCGCGCGCTGCTCCCCGGTGAACGGGCGGGCCGTGGCCAGCCCCGCCAGCAGCCCCGCGCCCGCCGACACCGCCGTGAAGCTGAGCGCGTTGCCGACCGCGGCGAGCACCCCCACCGCGGTCAGGGCGGCCCCCGCCGTCAGCGCGACCGGGGTGGGGCGGGCCGTGCGCCACAGCGCGAAGAGGATCCAGCAGAACGCCGCCGCGAGCAGCAGCACCCCGAGCAGCCCCTGCTCGGCCGCCTGCTGGAGCGGCGCGGAGTGCGGCTTGCCGTCGGACAGCGGCGTCTGCGGCACGGCGGGGCTCAGCTCGCCGAACCGGCCGGGTCCGACACCGAGGGCGGGGTCCTGCCGCGCCAGGCGCAGGGCGTCGTGCCACGACCCGACACGGCGCGGGGTCAGCAGGCCCTCGAACGACTCCGTGAGACCGGCGGGCAGCACGTTCCCGGCGAGCGCCCAGACCGTCCCCGTCACGAGGACCGCCGTCAGCGCCAGGCCGAGGAGACCGATCCCGCGGTGCCGCATCCGGCCGGCGGCGAGCGAGCACAGCAGCACGGCGGCGCCCAGGACACAGCCGGTGGCCGACCCGGTGACGGCGGCGGTGACCACGATCCCGGCGGCGAGCACCCGAAGGGCCGACCGCAGCGCGAGCAGGGGAGCGGCCCACGCCGCGCAACACGCGGCCCCGGTCGCCAGGACCAGCAGCGCGGCCTCCGCTCCGGCGTACCCGAGCGGCGCGGTGAACTGCGGGCCGGGCGCGACACGCGGCATGGCCGTCGCGAGGACGACTCCGGCCAGCGCGCCCGCGCAGGGTGCGGCGACCGGCAGCAGCGCGCCCGAGACACGTCCCGCGGCGTAGCCGGCGGCCACGGCGAGCACCGCGAGCAGGACCCCTTCGGGGCGTCCGTCGTGTGCCGCCGCCGTGATCAGGGACCACACGGCGCAGGCCCCGAGCACCACGACGCCCACCGCGTCAGAAACGTTTCGTCTGTCGCTGTCCGCGTCCGCCTCCGTCGCGGACGCCGTCCCCGTCGACCCCACCCCGCCGCCCCTCGTACCTGGTCCCCCGACCTGTGGAGACACCGCGCGCGGGCCGCGACCGGCCGTGCGACACGGGCTCGGCCACACCGTAACGGCTGCCGGACCGTTTGTGGACGACTCGCGCACGAATGTCTGCCGACGGCGGGACGGTTGCGATCGCCCGGCCGGTGCTGTCCTGTGACCGGCGGTGTCCTGGGTCTTTGCGGGCGGTGGGGCGGGTGGGGCGGGTGGGGCGGCGATCGGTGACCTGGGCCGACCGTGTGTCATGCGCTGCGGGGTGGGTCGGGCCGGGTTGAGTCGCGGTCGGGTCGGGTCGAGTCGGGTCGGGTCTGGGGCCGGGGGCGGGGTGGCCGGTGTCCTGGGTCGACCGGCGGCTGCCGTCCGGGCCGGCTGCCGGTCGGCGGGGTTGCCGACGGGGTGCGCTGCCGTCTGCGGCGAGGCCGCCGGGCGTGGCTGCCGGAAGAGGTGCTGTTCGGCGGGAGTGCCGTCCGGGTGGGGCTGCCGGGCGTGGTGCTGTTCGGCGGGAGTGCCGTCCGGGTGGGGCTGCTGGGCGAGGTGCTGTTCGTAGGGGCTGTTGTTCGGTGAGGCTGTCGTTCGGGGCGTGGCCGCCGGGCAAGATGCTGTTCGCAGGGGGCTGTTGTTCGGGCGAGCCCGCCGTCTGTCGGGGCTGCCGTCCGTCGGGTAGCCGTTCGGCGGGCTGTCTTTCGTCGAGGTCGTCAGGGTCGGCTCGCCGAGGCCGGCCGGGCCGGGGCCCGTCCCGCCGCCCCGGCCGGCGTCACGGCGGAGCGGCGTGGGCCGCTCTGTCGGCCGGTCGGGCCGCCGCCGTACACTCCCCGGGTGACCGTCACCGCACCCCCCGTGGACCAGTCGGACCAGCTCCAGCCGCCGCCCGCGCCCGGAGCGCGCCCGGCCTGGCTGCGGCGCCTGGTCCCGGCCGTCGGCGCCGCAGCCTGCGGCGTACTGCTGTACGTCAGCTTCCCGCCGCGCACCCTGTGGTGGCTGGCCCTGCCCGCCTTCGCCGGGTTCGCCTGGGTGCTGCGCGGCCGCGGCTGGAAGGCGGCCCTCGGCCTCGGCTATCTGTTCGGGCTCGGTTTCCTGCTGCCCCTGCTGGTGTGGACCGGCGTCGAGGTCGGCCCCGGCCCGTGGATCGCGCTGGTCCTCGTGGAAGCGATCTTCGTCGCCCTGGTCGGCGTCGGAGTCGCCGCGGTCTCCAAGCTACCGGCGTGGCCCCTGTGGGGCGCGGCCCTGTGGATCGCCGGCGAGGCCGTACGCGCGCGGGTGCCCTTCCACGGCTTCCCCTGGGGCAAGATCGCCTTCGGGCAGGCGGACGGCGTGTTCCTGCCGCTCGCCGCGCTCGGCGGCACCCCGGTGCTCGGCTTCGCGGTCGTCCTGTGCGGCTTCGGCCTGTACGAGGCCGGGCGGCTGCTCGCCGAGGGGCGCCGCACCCGTGTCGTCCGGAAGTCGGCCGCTGCCGCCGCCCTGCTGAGCGTGGCCGTCCCGGTGGTGGGCGCCGTCGCCGCCCGCCCGCTGGTGAGCGACAAGGCCGAGGACGGCACCGCGACCGTCGCCGTCATCCAGGGCAACGTGCCCCGCTCCGGCCTGGAGTTCAACGCCCAGCGGCGTGCCGTGCTCGACTACCACGCGCGGGAGACGCTGAAGCTGGCCGCCGACATCCAGGCGGGCAAGGTCGCGAAGCCCGACTTCGTGCTGTGGCCGGAGAACTCCTCCGACATCGACCCCTTCGCCAACGCCGACGCCGCCGTGGTGATCGACGACGCGGCCAAGGCGGTCGGCGTGCCCATCTCCGTGGGCGGCGTCGTCGAACGGGACGGCAAGCTGCTGAACGAGCAGATCCTCTGGGACCCGGTGAAGGGGCCCACGCAGACGTACGACAAGCGCCAGGTCCAGCCGTTCGGCGAGTACCTTCCGCTGCGCTCGCTCATCGGCGCGATCAACAAGAACTGGACCAGCATGGTCCGCCAGGACTTCAGCCGGGGCTCCACGCCGGGCGTGTTCGACATCGACGGCGCCAAGGTCGGCCTCGCCACCTGCTACGAGGCCGCCTTCGACTGGGCCGTGCGCGACACCGTCACCGACGGCGCGCAGATGATCTCCGTGCCGAGCAACAACGCCACGTTCGACCGCAGCGAGATGACCTACCAGCAGCTCGCCATGTCCCGCGTCCGCGCCGTCGAGCACAGCCGGACCGTGACCGTGCCGGTGACCAGCGGCGTCAGCGCGATCATCATGCCGGACGGCAGGATCACCCAGAAGACCGGCATGTTCGTGCCCGCCTACCTGGAGCAGAAGATCCCGCTGCGCTCCTCCCGGACCCCGGCGACCGACCTGGGCATCCTGCCCGAGATCGCGCTCGTGGTGATCGCGGCCGGCGGTCTCGGCTGGGCGATCGGGGCGGGCCTGCGGGGGCGGCGCACGACCGACGCGTGACGGACGCCCGGACACGACGCGGCGCCCCCGACGCCCTGGTGGCACGGTGGGCGCCGTGATGTCCGGGCGGTGGGGTGCGTGCGGGGCCCGTTAGGGTCGGTCGCATGGCTACTCCTGACTTCATCCGCACCCTCCGGGCCTCCGCCGGTCATCAGCTGCTGTGGCTTCCCGGGGTCACCGCCGTCGTCTTCGACGACCGGGGCCGTCTTCTGCTGGGGCAGCGCGCGGACAACCACAAGTGGGCGCTGCTCTCGGGCATCCCCGACCCGGGTGAGCAGCCCGCCGCCTGCGCGGTGCGCGAGGTGTACGAGGAGAGCGCCGTACGGTGTGTCCCCGAGCGGATCGTCATGGTGAAGTCGGGACGGCCGGTCACGTTCGACAACGGTGACATCTGCCAGTTCATGGACATCACCTTCCGCTGCCGGGCCGTCGGCGGCGAGGCACGGGTCAACGACGACGAATCCCTGGACGTCGGCTGGTTCGAGGCGGACGCGCTGCCGCCCATGGACGACTACCACCTGGTGCGGATCAAGCAAGCCATGTCTGATGAACCCACATGGTTCGAACCCACGAGTTTTGAATGAACTATGGGGCGTGACCATATGTGGCCAGGTGGGAGCGCTGCTTAGGGTCGTTCCATGACCCCGTCCAGCACCCCGCCCGGCCCTCATGCCCCGTCGCTCGACCTCATCGGCCGCACCGCCCTCGTGACCGGCGCCGCCTCCGGCATCGGCCGCGCCTGTGCGCTGCGGCTCGCCGCCGCGGGGGCCGAGGTGAGAGCCGTGGACCGGGACGCGACCGGTCTCGACGGGCTCGCCGAGGAGGCCCGGAGCCTGGCGGACCGGAGCCTGGCGGGCTCGGTCGTGCCGCACGTCCTCGACCTCACCGACCTGGACGCCGCCGAGGCGGCTGCCGCCGGGACCGACGTCCTCGTCAACAACGCCGGGCTCCAACTGGTCCGCCCCATCGAGGAGTTCCCGCCGGACGTCTTCCACACCGTGCTCACCGTGATGCTGGAGGCCCCCTTCCGGCTCATCCGCGGCGCCCTGCCCCACATGTACGGTCAGGGGTGGGGCCGTATCGTCAACGTGTCCTCCGTCCATGGGCTGCGCGCCTCGGCCTTCAAGTCGGCCTATGTGGCCGCCAAACATGGTCTGGAGGGACTCTCCAAGACCGCCGCGCTGGAGGGCGCACCCCATGGAGTCACCTCCAACTGTGTGAACCCCGCCTATGTACGCACCCCGCTGGTCGAGAAGCAGATCACCGATCAGGCCCAGGCGCACGGCATCCCCGAGGAGCGGGTCGTGGCCGAGGTGTTCCTGAAGGACAGCGCGCTCAAGCGGCTCATCGAACCGGAGGAGGTCGCGGAGGCCGTGGCGTACCTGTGCGGCCCGCAGGCGTCCTTCGTGACCGGCACGTCCCTGGTCCTCGACGGCGGCTGGACCGCCCACTGACCGGCACGTCCACGCCGGACCCGGAGTTTTCCACAGGCACGAACGGACGGACGGGCGATGCGTAATCCTGTGAACATGTCCAGCGATCACGCGCAGCCCGACCGGCACGCCGCCACCGAAGCCGCGGCGCCGACCACCGCTGCGCGCACGCCGGACACGGCCGACCACACACCGAAAGCGGACGACCGCACGCCGGAACCGCACGCCGACGTCCGCCCACCGGAGTCGGACGCTGCCGTCCGCCCACCGGAGTCGGACGGCGGCGCCCGCACGCCCGAGCCGGAGGGCGGCGCCCGTACGCCGGACGACACCACGCCCGCGCCGCAGGCGTCCGCACCCACGCCGGACGACGTCGCCGAGGCGCCCTACCTCGCGCTGCTGGCCCGCGGGGCCCCGGCGGAGGCGTACGAGCAGCCGGTGCTGCTCGCCCGTGCCGAGGGCCGGTCCGCCGACCGGGTCGCCGCGCTGGAGCGGGCCAAGGCCGTCGCGCTGCGCGTCCGGGCGGAGCTGGAGGGCCGACGCCGTCGCGAGGCGGAGCTGTCCGCCCTGTTCGAGACCGCGCACGACCTCGCAGGGCTGCGCGACCTGGACGCCGTGCTCCAGGCGATCGTGCAGCGCGCCCGCTCCCTGCTCGGCACGGACGTCGCCTACCTCAGCCTCAACGACCCGGCTCGCGGCGACACCTACATGCGGGTCACCGAGGGCTCCGTAGCCGCCCGCTTCCAGCAGCTGCGGATCGGCATGGGGGAGGGGCTCGGCGGACTCGTCGCCCAGACCGCCCGCCCCTACGTCACCGACGACTACTTCAAGGACGGCCGCTTCCAGCACACGCTCGCCATCGACGCCGGCGTCCGTGACGAGGGCCTGGTCGCCATCCTGGGCGTACCGCTGATGCTGGGACCGCACGTCATCGGCGTGCTCTTCGCCGCCGACCGGCGCGCGAGGGTCTTCGAACGCGAACAGATCGCGCTGCTCGGTTCCTTCGCCGCGCTCGCCGCGGCCGCGATCGACACCGCGAACCTCCTCACCGAGACCCGCTCCGCCCTGGCCGGCCTGGAGCGCGCCAACGAGATCATCCGGGACCGCAGCGGGGTCATCGAGCGCGCCTCGGACGTCCACGACCGGCTCGCCGAACTCGTCCTGCGCGGCGGCGGGGTCCACGACGTGGCCGCCGCCGTCTCCCAGGTCCTGGACGGCACCGTCGAGTTCGCCGAGACCGGCAACGCCCCGCCCGAGGCGCTGGAGGCGTCACGCGCCGAGGGCCACGCGGTGCCGTACGGCAAGGACTGGATCGCCGCGGTCGCCGCGGGCGAGGAACTCCTCGGCGCGCTGGTCCTGCGCGGGCACCCGGGCCTCGACCCCGTCGACCAGCGCACCCTGGAGCGGGCCGCGATGGTCACCTCCCTGCTCCTGCTCGCCCGCCGCTCCGCCGCCGAGGCCGAACGGCGAGTGCGCGGCGAACTGCTCGACGACCTGCTGGACGCCCGCGACCGGGACCCCCGCCTGCTGCGCGAACGCGCCGCCCGGCTGCGCGCCGACCTGGACGCCACCCACACCGTCCTGGCCGCCCGTCTCGACGGCCCCGCGGCCGACGCCGACCAGGAGGCCGCCGCCCGCCGCCGGCTGTGGGCCGCCGCCTCCCACCTCGCCACGACCCGGCAGGGCCTGGCCGCGGCGAGGGACGGCGGCACGGTCCTGCTGCTGCCCCTCGGCCCCGGGGACACCGCCGCCGGCGTGGCCCGAGGCGTCGCCCGCCAACTGGGCACGGCCGTCCACGAACCGGTCACCGTGGGCGCCTCCGCCCCCGTCACCGACCTCCTCGCCCACCCCGAGGCCCTGGCCGCCGCCTACGCCGAGAGCCGCCGCTGCCTCGACACGCTGCGGCTCCTCGACCGGGTCGGGGACGGGGCGGCGGCCGAGGACTTCGGCTTCCTCGGCCTGCTCCTGGCCGGCGAGCGGGACGTCGGCGGATTCGTCGAGCGCACGATCGGCCCGGTGGTGGCGTACGACGAACGGCGCGGTACGGATCTGCTGCGCACCCTCGACGCGTACTTCGCCTGCGGCATGAGCCCGGCCCGCACCAAGGACGAACTCCACGTCCACGTCAACACGGTGGCCCAGCGCCTGGACCGCGTCGCCCGCCTCCTCGGCCCGGACTGGCAGGAACCGGCCCGTGCGCTGGAGACCCAACTGGCGCTGCGCCTGCACCGGTTGGCGAGACCGACGCGCCACTGAGACACCGCCCGCACGGAAGCCGGCCGGCGGTCGGAGCCCGGCGGGCACGTCGGTTCCGGCTCGGCACGAGTCCCCACAAGCCGTAGGGGTGGGCGTTGTACGCTGACGGGCATGATGCGCCGGATGTGGTCGGAGCCATGGGTGCACACCGCCTACGACCTGGCCCTCGCCCTGCTGGTGGCCTACTCGACGCTGTCCTACGGCACGGGCTACGACACGGTCGTGGGTTTCTCGATGGCGGTGGCCGTGGCGTTCCGTCGGCGCCGGCCCATGGCGGTGATGGCGGTCGTCTCCGCTCTCGCCCTGACGCAGTATCTGCTGGCGGTCCTTCCCGAGCCGTTGGCGAGCGACGGCGCCGTGTACGACATGGCTGTCCTGATCGCGATGGTGACCGTGGTGAGCCATGCCGGGCAGGTGTGGAAGGTGTATGCCGCCGGTGGTGTTTCCGTGCTGGGCGTCGCGTTGGTGTTCGGGGGCACGGCCGATGTCACCTCCGACTCGGGCCGGGACGGCCTCGATCAGGCTCTGGGGTTCGCGGGCGCGTGCGCGGCGGTGTGGCTGACGTCGTACATGATGCGGACCCGTCGGCTGTACACGGTCGTCCTGGAGGAACGCGCGGTCATCGCGGAACGGGAGCGTGACCACCTTGCCCGGATCGCCGCGGCTGAGGAACGTGCGGAGATCGCACGCGAGTTGCACGATGTGGTGGCGCACAGCCTGGCGGTGATGATCGTGCAGGCCGACGGGGCCGGTTACGCGATCGCGACGGATCAGGACAAGGCCGGCGCGGCGATGCGGACGATCGCGGGCATCGGCCGCGAGGCGCTGGAGGACATGCGCCGCATCGTCGAGGTCCTTCGCGGCACGAAGGGGTCGCAGGACGAGGACGGCGGCGATCGTCGCCGGGTCGGCCTGGCCCATCTCGAGCCGCTGGTGGGGCGGGCCCGCGTGGCCGGACTCCAGGTGGACCTGAGCGTCGAGGGCGAGTGGCGGGGACTCTCGGCCGCCGACGAACTGACCCTCTTCCGTATCGCCCAGGAGGGCATGACGAACGCGCTGCGGCACGCCGGTCCCTCGGCCCGGGTCTCCATCGCGCTGCGGTTCGACGAGGACACCGCCGTGCTGGAGGTCGTGGACGACGGCGCGGGCAAGTTGGCCGGCACCGCTCCGGTCGTGCCCGGGTCGGGCGGCAACGGGCTCATGGGCATGCGGGAGCGGGTGGCGACGCACGGCGGGCGGTTCACCGCCGGCCCCCGGCTCGGCCCGGGCTGGCAGGTCAGGGTCGAGCTTCCCGTGAGGACAACCGCATGAACGACACGAGCGACACCAGCGACATGAACGACATGAACGACATGGACGGCAGGAACGGTACGGGCGGTGCGAACAGGCCGATCCGTGTGGTCGTCGTGGACGACCAGCCGCTGGTGCGTGCCGGATTCGCGATGGTGCTGGACGCGCAGTCGGACATCGACGTCGTCGGTGAGGCCGGGGACGGAGTGGAGGCCCTTTCCCTGCTGGACGGCACTCCGGCCGATGTCGTCGTCATGGACATCCGTATGCCGCTCATGGACGGTGTGGAGGCCACCAAGGAGCTCGTCGGCCGCCCGAACCCGCCCAAAGTCCTTGTGCTGACCACGTTCGACACCGACGAGGACGCGTTCGCCGCGCTGCGGGCGGGCGCGAGCGGCTTCCTGATCAAGAACGTGCCGCCCGAGGAATTCCTCGCCGCGATCCGCGTGGTCGCGGCGGGCGACTCCGTGGTGGCCCCCCGGGTGACCCGCCGGCTCCTGGAGCGGTTCGCCGGACAGCTCGACCCCGCGCCCGAGCGGGAGGACAACCGGCTCGACGTCCTGACCGAGCGGGAGCGGGACGTTCTGGAACTGGTCGCCCGGGGACTGTCCAACTCCGAGATCGCCGGCCGCCTGTACGTCGCCGAGACGACCGTGAAGACGCACCTCGGGCGGATTCTGACCAAGCTGGAGTTGCGCGACCGCGTTCAGGCCGTCGTGCTGGCCTACGAGACCGGACTGGTCCGGCCCTCGTCCGGCTGACGTCCGCCGCCCCACTGGCCCCACTCGCCCCGCTTCGCCCCACCAGGGTCCCACCCCGGAAGGACCCGGACCCCGTCCTCCGTACGACCCGGGTCGTACGGGCCCGGCCGCGGGGGTCGTGTTCCCCTCCGATGTGCGGTGAATCCCGCCCGGCCAGAATCGTCGACGACACGAAATGAGCGTGTCTCGACCATTCCCCGGAGGGCCTCGGATGAACAGCGCTGGGCAGCAGAACAACAAGACCGGAAGCCTGAGGACAAAGGCACTGGTATTCGGGATCGCGGCCGTTTTTCTGGTGTCGGCGGGAGCCGGGGGCGCCTATTGGCTGCACCAGCGTGGTCTTCCCAGCCAGGCGTCCGCGGCCGATTGCGATCTGGCCCAGAAGATCATCGACGAGGCGCAGACCCAGGACAGGTCCACCGTCGTGAAGTGGACCGAAGACATGCACGACCTGCGCATGGAGAAGATGAAGGACGGCTACCTCGGGCTGCAGATCGCCCGGTACGAGGACTCGGTCGCCGCTCACCTGACGGGAAAGGGCGAGGCGCCGACGAAGGCGGAGTTGGCCGACATGTCGAAGCAGGCGAATTCGCACTGCACCGGGGTCGAGCACACCCTCGTTTTCCCGCCCGTCGCGGCATGACGCGTTCCGCATCGTGGAGCCGTGAGCCGTCGAGGAGACAAAGATGATGAGTGCCTGCGCGGTTGCGCACGAAAAAACAATCATTTCCCGGTACGAGAGTGGTGAAGCAGCCGTCAGCGCGCAGGACCTCGTCAAGGTCTTCGGCCGGGGCGATGGCGAAGTACGGGCCCTGGACGGGGTGACCGTCGCCTTCGCCGGTGCGCGGTTCACCAGCATCATGGGCCCGTCGGGCTCCGGAAAGTCCTCCCTGATGCACTGCCTGGCCGGTCTCGACACCGCCACCTCCGGGCGGGTGCTGCTCGGCGGCACCGATCTCACCGGCCTGTCCGACCGCGCGCTGACCACCGTGCGGCGGGACCGGATCGGCTTCGTCTTCCAGGCGTTCAACCTGCTGCCGCAGCTGACCGCGGCGCAGAACATCACGCTGCCGCTCGACCTGGCCGGCCGGCCCGTCGACCGGGAACTGCTCGACCACCTCGCCGGCACCCTGGGCATCGGTGACCGGCTGACCCACCGGCCGAGCGAGCTGTCCGGCGGTCAGCAGCAACGGGTCGCGCTGGCCCGGGCGTTGGTGTCGCGGCCCGCCGTGCTCTTCGCCGACGAGCCCACCGGCAACCTGGATTCGCGTTCCGGCGCCGAAGTGCTCGGCTTCCTGCGGGACTCGGTGCGCGACCTCGGGCAGACCGTCGTCATGGTGACCCACGACCCGGGCGCCGCCGCCCACGCCGACCGTGTTGTCGTCCTGGCCGACGGCCGTGTCGTCGACGATCTGGACGCCCCGACCCTGACGTCGGTCACCGACGCGCTGCAGCGCCTGGCGGGTGCCTCATGAGCCGCGGACCGGGCATCGGCGACGCCGCCGTGCTGCGCACCCAGCTCGCCGGGGTGCTGGTCCGGCCCGGCCGGCTCGTCATGACGGGCCTCGCGGTACTCGTCGCCGCGTTCGTCGTCTTCGGCACCGTGATGGCCCAGCAGATCACCGAACGAACCGCCCTCGACCGCTTCAGCGGCACCCCCGGGGCGACCAGTCTGATCGTCACCGCGAACGGAGACGGGAACGGGGACGGGGCCGACGACGGAGACGGGGACGGGGCGGCGATCACCGACGCGAGGATCAAGGCCGTGCGAGCGGTGTCCGGCGTCGCCGAGGTCGCCGCTCGCACGGAGATCGGCGTCTCGCTCTCCGGCGTCTCGGCCCGCTACCTGGAGCTCCGAGGCGACCCGGGCACCGGGCGACTGTCCCGCGTTCGGGTCGTGTCGGGCCGTTACCCGGACGGCCCCCGGGAGGTGGCCGTGAACCGCCCGGCCTCGCAGCAGTTCGAGATGAAGCCCGGCGACCGCGTCGCCATGCTCTTCCCGAAGGGCGGGGACGGCGGGACGAAGAAGGTCACCGTGACCGTCACGGCCGTCGTGGAGGCCAACTCCGACCGCACGGCCGCGGGTTACGCCCCCGCCGCCGTCATCGACGCGACGGCCGGTCTGCGGGGGTATCCGCAGCTGGACATCGGCGCGGATCCCGGGGTGTCCGCCGCCACGCTGTCCGCGCGGCTGGCACCGGTGTTCCATGCCGCCGGTGCCTCCGTCAAGGTCGTCCCCGGCGACACCGTACGGTCCCTGGAGGCCGAGGACGCGGTGAAGCAGTACGCGGACGTCTTCCGGCTCATCTCGATGTTCCTGGCGATCGCCGTGGTCGCCGCCGCCCTCGTCTCGACGTCCACCTTCCGTATCGTCTTCGCCGGGCGGCTGGGCCAACTGGCGCTGTTGCGGACCATCGGCGCGCACCGCGGCCAGCTCGTCCGGGCGCTCGCCGTCGAGGGCGCGCTGGTGGGCCTGGCCTCCGGCACGGTCGGCGTCCTGCTGGCGCTCGGCGCCGGACACGCCGCCCCGGTGATCGCGGGCGCCGCCGGGCAGACCCTCCTGGCCCCCGGAGCGCCGGTCCCCGCGGCGCTGGCGGTGGTGCTCGGCGCCGTGCTGGTGACGCTGGCCGCCGTACTCGCCCCCGCGCTGTCCGCCTCCGGCGTGTCCCCTCTGCAGGCGTTGCGCAGCGCGAGCACCGTGTCCGGGGCACGAGGCATCGGGCCGGTACGCCTCGGGTCCGGTCTGTTCCTCGCCGCGGCGGCACTCCTCCTGGTCGCCCTGGTCCTCGTCGACCTGCCCGAACCGGGCAGCCCGGACTACGACGCGTCGACGGGCCTGATGGTGACCGTCGCGTCGGGCGCGCTGGCCTTCCTCGCGCTGATCGCCCTCGGCCCGCTGCTCGTACGGCTGGTGCTGGCCGTCGCCCGGCGGCCGCTGCGCCGCCTCGGGCCCACCGGCACCCTCGCCGTCGGCGGCGTCGGCGGGGTCCCACGACGCGCCGCGGCCGTGTCGGTCGTCGTCGCGCTCGGCGTCACCCTGATCTCGGGCACCCTCGTCGGCGTCGCGAGCCTGCAAGGGTGGGCGGACCGCGGTCTCGCCCTCAAGGCCCCGGCGGACTTCGACCTGAGCGCCGCCGACGGCCTCGGCGCCGAGACCGTACGCCGGGTCGAGGCCCTGCCGGAACTGGCCCACACGATCGACTACCGCGTCACCGACGTCGCCGTCGACGGGTCCGACGTACGGGCCACCGACCTGGACCTGGCCGCCCTGCCCACCGCACGCCGGCTGTACACGGCCACCGGCGACCTCGGCGATCTCGGTCCCGGCCGGGTGATCGTCAACGCCCGGCTCGCCAAGCTGCTCGACGTGACGGCCGGCGACGGCATCACGGTCACCACACCCACCGAGGGCACCGTCCGCGCGACCGTCGCCGCCACGCTGCCCGGTCAGGCACCGCTGGGCGCCGACCTGATCGCCGCTCCCGCGGACCTCGGGAAGATGGGCGCCTCGTCGCGGCCGACCGGCGTCCTGGCCGACGCCGCCGAGGGCGGGCGGACGGCTCGCAACGCGGCGGCGAGGGCCATCGAGAAGACCGTCGGCCCGGACACCGACGCCTATCTGACCGTCCTCGCGGAGGACCGCGACAACTACGACGGCGACCTGGAGGTGGCGGCCACCTCGGCACTCGGTCTGCTCGGGCTCACCGTCCTCATCGCCGTCGTGGGCGTCGGCACCACGACCGGTCTCACCGTGCTGGAACGCGCCCGTGAGTCGGGACTGCTGCGGGCGCTGGGACTGGGCAGGGCCGGGCTGCGTTTCATGATCAGCATCGAGGCCGGCCTGTACGGGGTCGTCGGCGGCGTCCTCGGCCTGGCCCTCGGCGTCCCCTACGCCTGGCTGACGGTCCGGGTGCTGAACCTCGGCGCGCCCCTGCTCCTGCCCGTGGGGCAACTGCTGGCGGTGTTCGCGGGGTTGGTGGTCACCACCGCCCTCGCCGGACTGCTCCCCGCCCGCCGCGCGGCACTGATCAGCCCGGTCGCGGCGCTGGGCACCGCCGAATGACACGGTACGGCCGAGGGCCGCTCGTGACGACGGCGACGCGGTCCTCGATCGCGACCCCTACGGCGCGAGCAGACTGCGGATCACGGACGTCAGGCGGGACGGGGGACGCGCAGCTCGAACCACGTGGTCTTGCCCCGTCCTGCCGGTGAGCTGCCCCAGGCCGAGGCCAGGGCGTCGACGATCAGGAGCCCGCGCCCCGACTCGGCCTCCTGATTCTCGGTCGCGTCATCGAGGGGAGTGGTCGGAACCGGTGGGTAGGGGTCGCCGTCCCGGACTTCGACCCTGATGCGGTCGGGATAGCCACGCAGTCGCAGATCCACGTCGCTGTGGGCGTGGATCAGCGCGTTGGTGACGATCTCCGTCGCCAGCAGTTCCAGGTTGTCGAGCGGCACGGGGAGGTCCCAGCCCTCCAGTTGCCGCCGGAGGAAGAGGCGCGTCCGGGAAACTCCCTTGAGGTCATGGCGCGTCAGAGAGGTCTCCGCCAGACGGCAGTGGCCGCGGGGCCGGCTTCCCTCGTAGCGCAACAGCAGAAGCGCCGCGTCATCGGCGAAGCCGGCCGAGGGGCGACAGGCATCGATCATGCGGTCGGCCAGTACCTCCAGGTCTGCCCGGCTGCCGGCCACGAACAGATCGGAGAGTTCCGCGGTGGCCCGTTCCGTCCCGAGCTCGCGGAAATTGAGCAGGCCGTCGGTGTACATCGCGACCACGGCCCCCGTCTCCAGCACCATGTCGCCCTGCTCGTAGCGTGGCTGCCCCTCGACGCCCAGAGGCGGTCCGACGGGGGAGCGCGGACGGCGCAGTCGTGACCGGTGGTCGGTGACCAGGGGCAGGGGGTGTCCCGCTGTCGCCATGCAGACGACGCCCGTCGCGACGTCCAGCCAGAGGCAGCAGCAGGTGGCGTAGAGACCCGTATCCAGATTGACCAGCAACTGGTTGCTTCGCGCCAGGATGGCCGCCGGATCATGTCCTTCGTCCGCGTACGCGCGGACCGCGCTGCGCAACTGGCTCATCACCGACACGGCTTCGAGGCTGTGCCCCTCCACGTCACCGACCACGAAGCCGATGCCGCCACCCGCGAGGGCGATCACGTCGTACCAGTCGCCCCCCACGGCGGCTCCCTGCGCCGCGGGGAAGTAGCGGGTGGCCGTGACCACTTCGGACAGGTGCGGAACACTCCGCGGAAGCAGGCTGCGCTGGATGCTCTGCGTCACCGCGTGTTCGATCTCGTAGGCCCGAGCCCGGGCCAGCGCCTGACCGATCTGCTCAAGCATGATCATCAGTACGGCGATCTCGTCGGCGCGCAGAGGGACGCCGGCCTCGTCGAATCCGAGGACGCAGCAGCCCACCGCCTTGCCGTGGGAGATCAGGGGGAAGTAGGCGTGGGCCTGACGGTCGTGATCGATCTCATGTGCCGGATATTCCTCCCGGAGCTTCTCGACGGTGGGGAAGATCCTCACCTTCACGCCCTTGATCGTGTCGGTCTCGGGGGTTCGCCGGGACAGCAGTGTTCCTTCGATGCCGTGGACCTGTTCCCGTGAACATCCCGCGGCACCGACCACATGGAGACGCTCCGCCTCCACGAGGCAGAGAGCCACCGTGCTTCCGTGGAAAGCGCGCACCACGCGGGTCTGGGTGATGGCCACGATGTCCCGGACACACACCGCTCCGGCGAGCTCCGTGGCGAGTCGCTGCAACTGATAGAGGAATCGGTTGCCGGAACCGGGCTCGGACCGCTGTCCGCGCGGCGTCCCGTGCCCCGCGTCCGCGGTGCCCCGGTCGCAGGAGACGAAGACCGGCGTCCTGTCGCTCGTGACGGACACGCCCTTGCCGGCGAGGTCCTCCAGTGTCGCGGCCAACTCGTCCGCGACGACCTGGAGTTCACGCAGTTCCCCGTCGGTGACGACGCGTGGCGGAACACAGCGGACGGTGATGGCGCCGAACCGCCGTCGCGCCGTGCGTATCGGAGCCGATGCCACCGTCAGGGGGAACGGCATATTGGTGACCAGCGACGGCGACGCCTCGGTCAGCTTCCGCATCCCCTGCGGATCGCGCAGCACCGCGACCCCCTTGCGGTGCGCCGCCGCCGTCGGGAAACCCATGTTGTCGACGGAGATCTCCGGCGTGATCGCGAAGCTCAAGGGTGTGTCCATGGTCATGGCAACGGTCAAGTACCTGCCGTCCCGCGTGAGCAGGTAGGCGGTGCAGGTGCTGGGATCCAACCCGCTGTACACCTGACGCAGGGCGGAAGCCATCGCTTCTTCGCGGTGCGCGTCGAGTTCTTCTCGTGGCGCGGAGAATTCAATATCCATCATTTCAAATGTACTCATACCTCGCAGGCTCAGGGGTGAGGGTTCCTCATCTGTCGAGGGGGCCGCTCAGCAACAGCTCACAGACCAGTCGGACGGCCGGATCGTCCAGGTCGAGGCCGGAGATCTTCTTGATGCGGTCCATGCGGTAGCGCAGCGTCGTGACGTGCACCCCGACAGCACGGGCCGCCTCTCCGGCGTTGCCGCCCGCGCGGAGGTAGGCACCGAGCGTTCCGACATGGTCGGTGCCGCGCGCACGGTCTTCCGAGGCCAGGCACTCCAGGCCGGGCAGCCTCAGCTCGGAGCGCTGGGCCAGGGTCTGTCGCACCTCGCCCAGGATCACCTGCGCCTGGACCTCCTCGTAGCGAACGAAGCGGGCGGCGGGCCCGGC
The DNA here is from genome assembly GCF_040638185.1 of Streptomyces sp. NPDC026672. Classification (NCBI taxonomy): domain Bacteria; kingdom Bacillati; phylum Actinomycetota; class Actinomycetes; order Kitasatosporales; family Streptomycetaceae; genus Streptomyces; species Streptomyces sp. NPDC026672. The sequence goes on along the minus strand of NZ_JBEZXS010000024.1, from coordinate 38,028 downwards.
GTCGTCCCGGAGGACGTTCAGCCCGTTCTCCGCCTCGACGCGCCGTTGGTTGAGCCGGCCCAGACCCGGTTCGACCGCGCTGACCGCTCCCAGCAGACGTCCCGGCAACACGGGCACCGAGCGATTCACGACCTCCTGCCCCAGCCGCGTCACTCCGTGGTCCACCGTTCCTCCGGGGACGGCCAGGATGGCGAAGACCGTGTGTCCCACGCGGCTCACGGCCGCTTGCCATCGGTACGCCTCGCACGCCAGGGAGACATGGTCGGTGATGCGGTCCCACACCTCTTCCGCCAGAGCCTCGTGCACGGCCGGGGCGAAAGCCATCACGGCGAGGGCCGCGTTCCTGGGCAGCCCGAGCTCGTCGGCGTAACGATGCAGCTGTCCCCGGCCGTCCAGGAGGGACCGCACGAGGCTGCCCCGCCAGAGCCGCTCCGCCTTGTGTCCTTCCTGGTGCCGCAGCAGGTGCGGTACGGCCAGCTCGGCCGCCCCTCTGAGTGCTTCGCTCGCGTCCCGCGGCAACGGATGATCGCCTTCGGCGACCCACATGATGCCCAGCAGTTGGCTGCCGGACCGCACGGCGGTGATCAGCCGCCGGTGCGCACGCCCGGGGCCGGAGTCGAGGTCCACCACGTCGGACGTGCTCCGCAGCCGTTCGAGGCTCCCGGTGCGCTCCAGGTACTCCAGCCACTCCGGCGGAATGCGCCGCCCGAGGATCGCGGTGTCCCGCCCCCGGTCCATGGACCCGATGAAGGACGAGTAGGCCAGGACGCGGAAGTTCGAGTCCTCGATGATCACGGGCCCGCCGGTCCGGTCGGCGAAGGAGTCGGCGAGGGCGAAGAGGTCACCCAGCGGGATGTCGCTCGCCGTGTCGGACGTGCCCGCGGCCCCGGCCGGTCCGCTCCTGGTGACGTCCATGGCGGTGTTGATCGCGGTCAGCCAGGGGGTGGCCCCCCGAAGAAACAGCAGGGGCACGCCGTGGCGCTGCGCGGCGTCCGCCCACTCGGCGTGCCCCTGGGGCCGGGCCGGCTCACGGACGACGACGGCGGCACATCGTGTGCGGCGCGCTGTGCCGAGTACGTCCTCGCGCTCCCCGTCCCCGGCCGCACACGCGGCGAAGAGCAGCGTCCCGGGCGTGCAGTCGGTCCCTGAGGCGCCCTCCCAGAGGGCGACGCCGGAGTAGGTCTCCGCGGCGGACGTGGGTGTCATGAGCACGACTCCTGCGCCCAGGCGCCGCGCCAGTTCTTCGAGGGTTGTCATGGTCGCTCTCGCTCCGCCGGATGAAGGAACTCACGTCCCGGTTTTCCTCTGTTCAAAGGAAGCCGCAGGAACGGTTCAAGCCTACTTTGTTGCCCTGACGTCAACGGCGAATGTCCATCAAGCGTCCCGTGGACAACTGATCGTTCGTTTCCCTCGGCTCCGGAGATTCAGGAGGAGTAGTGCTTCTGTCGTCCATGGAAGGCGGACAACGAGGTGTCCTGGCGGAGAAATCCTGCATTGTCACCGGCGGTTGTCGGGGACTCGGCCTGGAGATCTCCCGTGAACTCGTGAAAGCAGGTGCTCGGCTGGTCGTCACCGGCAGGGACCAAACCGCACTCGATTCCGCCGTGCGAGACCTTTCCCGGACCGGAGCCCAGGTCATGGGAGTGAGATGCGATGTGCGGGACGAAAGGGCCGTGACGGAACTGGCGGCTCGTGTCGATTCCGAGTGGGGAAGCATCGACGTCCTCGTCAACAACAGCGGAATCGCCGGACCGACAGCGCCTCTGTGGGAATCCACCGTGGCGGAATGGCGGGAGACCCTGGACGTCAACCTGCTGGGCACGTACCTCTGCTGCCGCGCCGTACTGCCGTTCATGATCGAGAAGAAGTCCGGCAGCGTCATCACCATAGGGTCCATGACCGGGAAGCGTCCTTTGTTCGGCCGTACCAGTTATGCGGCCAGCAAGACCGCGCTCATCGGTTTCACCCGCAATCTCGCACTCGACGCGGGTCCGTTCGGCGTGCGCGCCAATCTTGTCTCGCCGGGCCCGCTGGAAGGAGATCGAATCCAGCAGGTTTTCGAGGCGCAGGCGTCCAGCCGGGGTGTGGCGGTGGAGACCGCCCGGGAGGAAATGCTGTCCCAGTCACCGCTGCGAAGACTTGTCCCCCAGGTCGACGTGGCGCGCGCCGTGACCTTTCTCGCCAGTGACGCCGCCGCCTCCATCACCGGCGAGGACCTCAACGTTTCCGCCGGCATCGTCATGCACTAGCGATCCACCCCATGCCACCCCATGCTCCGAAGAATCGGGAAGGGCTCGACTCATGGAACTCATCGATCTCTCACAGGAGATCTACGAAGGAATGATGGTCTATCCGGGCCATCTGAAGACCGTCGTCTTCGACCACGCGACACACGAAGAAACCGCACAGCGGTTCGTGGGAGGATTCTCCTTTCAGACCAAGGGGCTCATGATCAACGACAACGGGCCGACCCACGTCGACTCGTTCTCCCATCTCGACCCCTCTCCCGACGCCCTCACCATCGACCGGATGCCCCTGGACCTGTTCCACGGAACAGCGGTGTGCCTCGACGTGTCGGCCGTCGCTCCCCGCACCGACATCACCGCGGAGCACCTGGACAGGGCCGAAGCCGCGGTCCGGGTGTCGGTCCGTCCCGGCGACATCCTGCTCCTCCACACCGGGACGCACGGCCGCCACGCGGGCAAGCCCGAGTACCTCACCGAGTTCCCCGGGCTCGGGCGGTCCGGCGCCGAGTGGATCGCGGAGCGGGGAGTGAAGACGTTCGGCGTGGACAGCCCCACCCCGGACAACCCCTCCAGCCAGGTCTACCCCTGCCACATGATGTGCCGCGCCACCGGCATCACCCACTACGAGAACCTCGCCAATCTCGATCGCCTGATCGGCAAGCGCTTCGTCTTCAGCGGCTTCCCCATCAAGCTCGTAGGCGGTCACGGCGGCCCCACCCGCGCCGTCGCGCTTCTCGACACCGCATCCGACAACGCCCAGTAAGGAGTTCCCCCATGCCTCGTACGGTTCTCAAGGACGCCGCGGGTGCCGCCACATCTCGCGAGCTCACCCAGGTGCAGGACACGGTCCGTTCCGTCATCGACGACATCCGCACCCGCGGTGACGTGGCCGTCCGTGAGTACTCCCAGAAGTTCGACGGATGGTCTCCCGACTCGTTCCGGCTCAGCACCGACGCCATCAAGAAGATCATCGCCGAGGTCCCGGACCAGGTCATCGCCGACATCGAGTTCGTACAGGCGCAGATCCGGCGCTTCGCGCAGGCACAGAAGGACTCCCTGTCGGAAGTGGAGATCGAGACCCTGCCCGGCGTCCGGCTCGGACACAAGCACATACCCGTCGCGGCAGCCGGGGCCTACGTCCCGGGAGGCCGCTACCCGCTGACGGCCTCGGCCCACATGACGATCGTCACGGCCAAGGTGGCCGGTGTGCCGCGAGTCGCCGCGTGCACTCCCCCCATCCGAGGAGAGATCCCCAGCGCCACCGTGGCGGCCATGCATCTGGCCGGCGCCGACGAGATCTACCTCCTGGGCGGTGTGCAGGCCGTGGCCGCGCTGGCCGTGGGAACCGAGACCGTGGACCGCGTCGACCTCATCGCCGGGCCGGGCAACCAGTACGTCGCGGAGGCCAAGCGGCAGCTGTTCGGCGAAGTGGGCATCGACCTGTTCGCGGGCCCCACCGAGACCCTCGTCATCGCGGACGAGACGGCCGACCCCTTCATCGTCGCGGTCGACCTGCTCAGCCAGGCCGAGCACGGTCCGGACTCACCGTCGGTGCTGATCTCCACCAGCAGGGAAGTGGCCCAGCAGGCGCTCGCCCATGTGGAGGACATCCTCCCGGGCATGCCCACCCGCGACTTCGCGGAACCCGCGTGGCGCGACCACGGTCAGGTCCTCGTGGTGGACACCCTCGACGAGGCCTTCGCCCTGGCCGACACGTTCGCCTCCGAGCACGTCCAGGTGCTCACGGCGGAGCCGCGCCTGGCCCTGGAGAAGATGCACGACTACGGGGCCCTCTTCCTCGGCGAGGGCACATGTGTGAGCTACGGGGACAAGGTCATCGGCACGAACCACGTGCTGCCGACCCGTGGGGCCGCCCGGTACACCGGCGGGCTGTGGGTGGGCAAGTACCTCAAGACCGTTACCTACCAGCAGGTGGACAATCAGAAGTCCAGCGCCCTTCTGGGCGAGCTGTGCGGCAGGGCGGCGCGTGTCGAACTGTTCGAAGGCCACGCCCGGTCCGGTGACGTCCGCCACGCCAAGTACAGCGGCACTCCTCTGTCGTGGAGCGACCACTCCTTCCCCCAGCAGCCGGCGTGACGGCAGACCCGAAAGTGGACTCACCCATGCTGCATCAGAATGTCGACAACGGTGGCGCCGCCACCTCTGCGGGTCTGCGGATCACGCGCCGCCAGTGGCTGACGCTCACGGGCACCACACTCGGCTGGGGGCTGGAAGGCTTCGACGCGAGCCTGTACACGCTCATCATCGTGCCGGCCGTCACCGATGTGCTCGGTGCCGGGGCGAGCCCGGCCGACATCAGCTACCACACCGGTCTGGCCGTCGCGATCTTCCTCATCGGCTGGGCCCTGGGCGGTCTGGCGTTCGGGATGCTCGCCGACCACCTCGGCCGGGTGCGGGTGCTGACCTTCAGCATCGTCCTCTACGCCACCGCCACCGCCGCTTCGGCACTTGCGCAGAACTACTGGCAACTCGCCGCCCTGCGATTCCTCGCCGGTCTGGGATCCGGAGTGGAAGCCCCGGTGGGCGCGGTCCTCATGGCGGAGACATGGAACAACCGCTACCGGGCCCGAGCCATCGGCATCATGATGTCGGGCTTCGCCGGCGGCTTCTTCCTCGCCTCCGTGGTGTACGGAGCGATCGGCGGCCACGGCTGGCGGATCAGCCTGCTCGTCGCGATCCTTCCCGCCGGGATCGCCCTGTTCGTCCGCAAGCACATCCACGAGCCCGAAGCCATGGTGGAAGTACGCCGACGGCGCGCGGAGCGCAAAGCCGCCGCGACGCGCTCGCCACAGGACCGCTTCATCCTGGCGCAGTTGTTCACTCCGCCCCTGCTGCGCCGTATGGTGCCCTGTCTTCTGATCCAGACCGGAGCCCTGTTCGCCTTCTGGTCGATCTCGACCTGGACCCCACCCATCATCAAGCAGCTGGCCTCCGCCGACGGGCTCAGCGACACGGTGGCGCTCTCCCACGTGTCCACGGCCACGGCCATGCTCAATCTCGGTGGTGTGGTGGGCTACGCCAGTTGGGGCTTCATCGCCGACGCCGTCGGACGCCGAGGAGCCTTCCTGATCAGTTTCACCGTGACGCTGGTCAGCAGCATCGTGCTGTTCCCCTTCGACCGCTCCTACGGCACGTACCTGCTGCTCCTGCCGGCGGTCGGCTTCGGCATCTTCGGCGCTCTCGGCGGGCCCTGTGTGTACTTCCCCGAGATCTTCCCCACCAGGGTGCGGGCGTCGTCCATCGCCGTCAGCAACTCGGTGGGACGGCTCCTGACGGCCGGCGGACCGCTGCTGGCGAGTTCGATCGCCACGCGCTACTTCGACGGTGATCTGGGCGTGGCCGTGACCGTCGTGTCCTGCCTGGTCCTGCTGTCCGTCGTCGGTGCGCTCATGGCACCGGAGACCCGGGGCGCGTTCCTGGAGGAACCCGAGACATCGAAAGGCGTGGGACTGTGATGGCCGATGAGGACGAGCGCCGCCCGGAGGGCATCCGCGTGGACTGGGACGTCCCGATCACCATGGACGACGGCGTCACCCTGCGGGCCGACGTCTTCCGGCCGACCGCGGAGGGACGGTACCCGGTACTGATCACCTGCGGTCCCTACGCGAAGGGCCTGGCCTTCCAGGACGGCTACCCCAGTGCCTGGGAGAAGATGGTCGAGGAGCACCCCGACGTCATCGACGGATCGTCCGGCATCTACCAGAACTGGGAGGTGGCGGACCCGGAGAAGTGGGTACCGCACGGCTACGTGTGCGTCAGGGTGGACTCTCGCGGGTGCGGTCGCAGTCCGGGCTTCATCGACCACTTCTCGCCGCGGGAGACGAAGGACTACCACGACTGCATCGAGTGGGCCGCCGATCAGCCCTGGAGCAACGGGAAGATCGGGATCACCGGTATCTCGTACTACGCCATGAACCAGTGGCTGGTCGCCTCCTCCCAGCCCCCGCACCTCGCCGCCATCTGTGTGTGGGAGGGCGCGTCGGACTGGTACCGGGAGCTGGCCAGGCACGGAGGCATCCTGTGCACCTTCGCCGAGCACTGGTACGACATGCAGATCAAGACCGTGCAGTACGGCGTCGGAGGAGGCGGACCGCGCTCGCGGGTCACCGGCGCCCTCGTGTGCGGCGACGAGACGCTGCCGGAGAGCGAGCTGTCCGCCAACCGCATCGACTACGCGGGCAGTCTCCGCGAGCACTTCCTTGAGGACGACCACTGCCGTGCGCGCATGCCCGACTTCGCGAAGATCACCGTCCCGTTGCTGTCCGCGGGGAACTGGGGCGGGCAGGGACTCCATCTCCGCGGCAACGTCGAAGGGTTCCTCCGTTCGGCGTCCGAGCAGAAGTGGCTGGAGATCCACGGCCTGGAGCACTGGACCCACTTCTACACCGACTACGGGGTGAGCCTCCAGCGCCGGTTCTTCGACCACTTCCTGAAGGGGGAGGACAACGGCTGGGACCGCGAGCCCCCTCTGCAACTGCAGATCCGGCACGCCGACGGCACCTTCACCCGGCGCCGTGAGAACGCCTGGCCCCTGCCGAGCACCCGATGGACCCGCGCATACCTCGACGCCGGTCGGTCGACGCTCGAACCGCTGCAGCCGCCGGCACAGGAGTCCGTCACGTTCGACGCCCTGGGCGAAGGCGTCACGTTCACCATGCCGGCCGTGGCCCACGACACCGAGATCACCGGACCGCTGGCCGCCCGGCTCTTCGTGGAGTCGAGCACCACCGACGCGGACCTGTTCCTGGTGGTGCGGGCCTTCGGGCCGGACGATTCCGAGGTCGTCTTCCGCGGCGCCATCGACCCGCACACGCCCGTCACCCAGGGCTGGCTGCGGGCCTCCCACCGCAAGCTCGACCCCGAGCTGAGCACCCCCCATCGTCCCTACCTCGCCCACGACGAGGTCCAGCCACTGACCGCAGGAGTGATCCACCAGCTCGACATCGAGATCTGGCCCACGTCCCTCGTGCTGCCCAAGGGCCACCGCCTCGCGCTGACCGTCCAGGGCAAGGACTACGAGTACCCCGACGCGGGTGTCGCCCGCCTGAGCAACTTCAAGAACGACCTGCGTGGATCGGGTCCCTTCCTGCACGACGATCCCACGGACCGTCCCCAGGACACCTTCGGCGGTCGAACCACCCTGCACACCGGCGGCAGCAGGGAGTCCTTCCTGCTGCTGCCCGTCGTACCGGACGTCTCCGGCTGACACGCACCACCACCGCGCGCTGTCCCACCATCGGGACAGCGCGCGGAGCCCCGCCGAAGCCGTGCCTACGCCCTTGCGGCGTCGGAGCCGTCCCGGACGACCGCGGGCCGGCGGAGCGGGAGGCCCGCGGCGTCGTAGACGGCGTCCACCACGGTCATCGTCCGTACCGCGTCCGCCGCGTCCGTCAGCACCGGGCCGTTGTCGAGCACCGCCGCGGCGAACGCGTCGAGTTGGAAGGCGTAACTGGGACGCCGGGACAGTTTCTCCACCCGTCGGCGTTCCCCCTGCCCGCGCACCGTGATCCGATGTCCGGCGTGCGGCAGCAAGGGGTTCCACACCCTCATCTCGCCGCGGTCGCCGACGGCCCGGACGCTCAGGCGCACGAGGTCCGACGACCACAGCGAACCGACGATGTGCCCGGTGACGCCGTCCGGGAAGGCGAGGTCCGCCCGGATCGCTCGTTCCACGCCGGGGGAGCGGAGTTTCGCCCGCGCGTGCACGACCTCGGGTTCCGCGTCGGCCAGCGTCCTCACCATGTGGACCGCGTAGCAGCCCGGGTCCATCAGGGCACCGCCCGCCAGGCCGAGTTGATAGCGGATGTCCGAACGCTTCGGAACCGGCCCGCACAGAGCCGCCTCCACATGCCGCAGCCGCCCCAGCTCACCGGAGCGCACGATGTCGACCATCCGGTGCGCCACCGGGTGGTAGCGGTAGTGGACGGCCTCCATCACCACCAGACCGGTTTCCTCCGCGACCTTCAGCACCGCACGGGCCTCCTCCGCGTTGGCGGTGAAGGGCTTCTCGCACAGCACGTGCTTCCCCGCACGCAGGGCCGCCATCGTCCAGTGCCCGTGCAACCCGTTGGGAAGGGGGTTGTAGACCGCGTCGATCGACGGATCGTCGAGCAACTCACGGTAGGAACCGTGTACTCGGTCGATGCCGTGTTTGGCGGCGAACGCTTTTGCCCTCCCGCTGTCGCGCGCCGCGACGGCCCCGATCTCCACGTTCGGGGTCAGCCGCGCGGGCTTGACGACGGCGTCGGGCGCGATCTTCGCCGCGCCCAGGATTCCGATGCGCAGCAGTTCGTCACTCACCGTACCGACACCCCTGTGAATCGTGCACATGCTTCATGGGGAGGAGCTTCGTCGGCCCGTCGGGACGGGACCAGACCCTGACGTGGTCACCCAGGAGGGAACAGCCGGGCGGGCCGACCCGCGTGTCCGCGGTTGTGGGATCATCGGGCGATGGGCCAGAGGCGAAACCCGGAGTTCGGCGACTTCCTGCGGTCACGGCGTGCCGCGCTCTCCCCGGCCGAGGCCGGCTTCGCCCTGTACGGTCCGGCACGTCGGGTGCCCGGCCTGCGGCGCGAAGAGGTGGCCGAGCTCGCGGGGATCAGCGTGCACTACTACACGCGCATCGAGCAGGGCGAGACCCACCACCTCTCCGACTCGGTCCTGGCAGGTCTGGCGAACGCCCTCCGTCTCGGCCCGGTCGAACGCCGGCACCTCGTCCGGCTGGCCCGTGCGCCGCACCGGCGTCGACACCGGCCCGACGACGGCGAGGTGAGGGACTCCGTACGGGCCATCGTCGAGGAGAACACGGGACAGGCCGCGTTCCTGCTCGGGCCCCGAGCCGACCTCCTCACGGCCAACCCCCTCGGGTACGCGCTGCTCGGCGTCCCACCCGGCCGGCGTGCGAACCTGGCCCGTCTGGTCTTCCTCGAACCGGCGGCACGTGAGCTGTTCGTGGGCTGGGAGGAGGAAGCACGTCAGGTGACGGCCTTCCTCCGCATGGCATCGGGCTCCTGGGCGGCGGGTGACCAGGAGCTGGCCGACCTGATCGGCGAACTGTCCGACCGGAGCGAGGAGTTCGCCCATGCGTGGCGAACCCACTCCGTCGCGGACTGTCTGCCCAGGACCCAGGAGTGCCGTCACCCGCACGTCGGACACCTCACCCTGAGAGTGGAGAGCCTGCGGCTCCCGGACGCCCCCGGCAGGATCGTCGTCTTCTGCGGAGCACCCTCCGGTTCACCCACGGCGGACCGGCTGCGCCTCCTCGGCTCCATGGCGGCACCTCAGGGGGCCGGCTCGTCTCCGAGAACCACCTGAACGAGGTCGTCCGCTACCTGGCGGCGGGGCGCGCCCTCCGCACCCTCGGAATCGTCGCCGGTGGGCGCGGGTCGGACCGTCCCGGACGTGTCGTGCAACCGGCCTTCTTCCCGGCGGCGTCGGGCAGGAGCTGTTCCGCCCAGATGCTCTTGCCGCTCGGGGTGTAGCGGGTTCCCCAGCGGTTGGTGAGCGCGTCGACCAACTGGAGTCCCCGGCCGTCCTCGTCGGTGTCCGCCGCCCTGCGGATCCTCGGCATGGTGTGGCTGCTGTCGGACACTTCGCAGATCAGGCTGCGGCTGTGCAGCAGGCGCAGGGCGATCGGGCCCTTGGCGTGCCGGACCACGTTGCCGACCAGCTCGCTGACGACGAGTTCGGTGGTCGTCAGCAGATCGTCCAGACCCCACGCGCGCAGTTGTACGCGGACGTGGTCGCGGGCTTCGCCCGCCGCTCTCGGATCGTGCGCCAGGGTCCAGGAGGCGATGTCCTCCGGGTCGAGCGCACGGGTGCGGGCGACGAGCACGGCGGCGTCGTCGCGTGTCTGCCCCTGGCCGGGCAGCAGGGCGTCGACCAGGCCGTCGCAGAGGCTGTCGAGCGAGCCGGAGCTGTACGTCGCGGCCAGATACCCGGCGAGGCGGCCCATGCCCTGGTCCAGGTCGCGCACGGCGGACTCGATCAACCCGTCGGTGTAGAGCACGAGGAGTGACCCTTCGGGGATCTCCGTCTCCGTGACGTCGAAGGGCGGGGCGGCGGCCCCGAGCGGCGGATTGCGAGGCAGGTCGGGGAAGCGGACGGTGCCGTCGGGATGCACCACGGCCGGTGGCGGGTGACCCGCGGTGAGGATCGAGCAACGGCGGTCGGTCGGGTCGTAGATGACGCACAGACAGGTCGCGTAGGAGTCGTCACCGAGATCGCCGACCAGGGAGTTGAGATGGAAGAACAGCTCGTCGGGCGGCAGTTCGAGATCGGCGAGGGTACGGACCGCGGTGCGCAGGCGTCCCATGGTGACGGCTTCCGACAGGCCGTGGCCCATCACGTCGCCGACGATCAGCGCCACCCGGTCGGCGGAGAGCGGGATGACGTCGTACCAGTCGCCGCCGACGTCCATGTCCTGCGTGGCGGGTACGTAGCGGGCCGTCGCGCTGAGGGCCGGCAGGCTGGGCAGGGTCCGCGGCAGCAGCCCTCGTTGCAGTTCCTGGGCCCGGCGGTGTTCGGCGTCGTACAGCCGGGCCCGCTCCAGCGCCTGGGCCACCAGCCCTGTCAGCGCGGTGAGGAGAGTGCGCTCCTCACCGCGGAACGCACGTGGCTCGTCGAAGCAGATGACGCACACACCGACCGAGCGGTCCGACACGACCAGCGGCAGGAACGCCCAGGCCTTGTGATCGCTGGCGCGCGGCACGTCGGCCATCGGCGGGTAGCGGCGAACGAACTCCGCGGGGGAGCAGATGAAATTCGGCACCCGGTCGGTGAGGGCACGCATCGTCGGCGGGGTGTCCTCGACCCGGATGCCTTCGATCCGTCGGAGAAACCGCGCGGAGTATCCTCTCGCGCCCACCAGGAAGACCCGTCCGCGCTCCTGGACCCACACACCGACCGCCGCCGCGTCGAACAGGGGCAGCAGACGGCCGGCCATCACATCCACGACATCGGGGCCGGTCACCGCCGAGGCGAGAGCCCGGGTGAGATCCGCGATCGGGCTGGTCCGCTCCACGCGCCGACCCCCTCACATCGTTCACATGATACTCCGCGGGCTCGTGTGATCACGGCGCCGGTGAGCGTGGTCAGCAGCCGCTCCCGTACGTGCTCGGTCGGCAGGTCAGGGGTCGGTCCTCTTTGCGACGGCGGACAGGTGGTACCGGCTCTTCCAGAGGCTTGACCAGGGCCTTCGGGGGCCGTCGCAGATCCAGATGGGCAGGCCGTACGCCTGGTCGCGGATGTGCAGGTGATGGGTCACGGTTCCGGCCGGCCCCGTAGAAGTCCAGGGCCGCCGCCGTGCCGTGGACGTCGGTGACGATGGCCGTGTTCGGGCGGTCGGCCGCGGGTGACGAGGCGTGGACCACGGCGGTCCGGTCGGCCGGTTCCGGCCGTCCCACCATGTCCTTGGACAGCCCGTCGGGCATGGCGTGCAGCGCCGAGGCGGGGTACAGCGGGAGCGGGATCGGCACCGGTGAATACCCCGCACGGCGACGACGCGCCCTCCGGGCCGCCGACTCACAGGTCGTGCTCGTCCAGCCCCTTGATCGCTCCCAGCCGGTGGGCGTCGAGCAACGCGACCACCCGGTCCGCGTCGCCGGCCTCGGCGGCCCGAAGGATCTCCGCGTGTTCGTGATGGTTGCTGCGGCGGGTGTCGCGGTTGTCGAGGACCTTGGCGCGATAGTGGTCGGAGCGGTCCCACAGTGAGGTGAGCACGCCCGTCATCTGCGGCCCGCTGCCCGGTCCCAGCAGGGCGAAGTGGAAGCGGCGGTCGGCGGCGAGGAAGGCGATCAGGTCTCCGGCTTCGTCCGCCTCCCGCATCCGGGCCGCGGCGGCTCTCATCTCCTCGACCACCGCGGGGGTCATCGAGGGCATGCCCTGACGGATGGCCATGCCCTCCAGGGCGGCCCGGATCGCGCAGATCTCCAGCAGGTCCTCGCGGCTGTACGCGCTCACGAAGAACCCCCGGCGCGGGGCGAAGACCACCTGCCCCTCGCCCTGGAGGGACTTGAGCGCCTCGCGCACGGGGATCACCGACAGACCCAGACGGGCCGCGACGGCCTCCTGGGTGATCTGCGCGCCGGGGGAGTACTCCCCGGTGAGGATGAGGTCCCGTATCTCACGCAGAGCGACGTCGTGGGCGCTCACGGTGCGACGGGGTGCGGAGGTGCTCATGCCTACGAGTAAAGCAACCGTCCCTTGTTTTTTCTACTTTATAAGATCTAGGATCGAAGATGTGGACGACAACGCTGTGGACATCCCCAACTACGTCGGCGGCCGCCCCGTGCGGACCGGACGCACCTTCGCCAAGGTCAGCCCGGTCGACGGCCAGGTGATCGGCCAGGTGCACGAGGCGGACGCACAGACCGTCGATCAGGCGGTGCGGGCCGCGCGCACGGCCCTGGACGGAGCGTGGGGGCGGACCTCCGTCCCGGAGCGCGCGGCCCTGCTGAGGCGGATCGCCTCGCGCATCGAGGAACGGTTCGACGACCTCGTCACGGCCGAGTCCGCCGACACCGGCAAGCCGTTGCACCTGGCCCGCACGCTCGACGTCGCGCGGGCGGTCGCGAACTTCCGCTCCTTCGCCGACACGGTCTCCGCCCACGGCATGGAGTCCTTCGTCACCGAACTCCCCGACGGACGACGTGCGTTGAACTACGCCGTCGGCAAACCCCTGGGCGTCGTCGCGGTCGTCGTCCCCTGGAACCTGCCGCTGCTCCTGCTCACCTGGAAGGTCGCGCCCGCCTTGGCGTGCGGCAACGCCGTCGTCGTCAAACCGTCCGAGGAGACACCGTCCAGCGCGACACTCCTGGCCGAGATCATGGACGAGGCGGGCGTTCCCGACGGTGTGTACAACGTGGTGCACGGCTTCGGTCCGGGCTCGGCGGGCGAACACCTCACCACCCACCCGGGCATCGACGGCGTCACGTTCACGGGAGAGTCGGCGACCGGCTCGGCCATCATGCGCGCCGTGGCCCCCCGGGTCAGGCCGGTCTCGTTCGAACTGGGCGGCAAGAACGCCGCGGTCGTGTTCGCCGACGCCGACCTGGAGCGGACCGTCGACGGTCTGGCGCGCTCGGTGTTCACCAACACCGGCCAGGTCTGTCTGTGCACCGAGCGCGTCTACGTGGAGCGACCGGTGTTCGACGACGTGGTGTCCGGTCTGGCCGAGCGTGCCGCCGCGCTGGCCCCGGGCCGTCCGGAGGACCCGGACACCACGTTCGGGCCGCTCATCTCGGCCGCCCACCGGGAAAAGGTGCGTTCCTACTACGAGTTGGCGAAGCAGGAAGGCGCACAGGTCGTCACCGGCGGGGGAGTACCGGCACTGGGCGCGGACCTCGCCGGCGGCGCCTGGATCGAGCCCACGGTGTGGACCGGCCTCACCAACTCCCACCGAACGGTGCGCGAGGAGATATTCGGGCCTGCCGCGGCCGTGATCCCGTTCGACGACGAGGCGGAGGCGGTACGCCTCGCCAACGACACGGAGTACGGCCTCGCCGCGGCGGTCTGGACGACGAACCTGGAACGCGCGCACCGCGTCGCCCAGCAGATGCGCGTCGGACTCTCCTGGGTGAACACCTGGTTCCTGAGAGAACTGCGCGCGCCCTTCGGCGGAGTGGGCCTGTCGGGCATCGGCCGCGAGGGAGGCACGCACTCCCTGCACTTCTACCAACAGCCCACCAACGTCTGCATCCAGCTCTGAGGAACACCGCATGTCCGACGTCATAGTCGAAGCCGTGTCCCGTCTGCGGACCGCCGACCGGACCAAGGTCGCCTGCGCTCCCGTGCGGGACCTCATCGGGGATCGGGACCTCGACCGCGCGTACGCGGTCCAGGAAGCCACCGTCGCCGCCTGGACGGCCGAGGGCCGCCGGGTCGTCGGCCACAAGATCGGACTGACCTCCTCCGCGGTGCGGAGACAACTGGGCGTGTCCGAGCCGGACTTCGGCACCCTCACCGACGCGATGGCCTACGCGGACGGCGAGCCCGTGCCCCTGCACCGCTTCCTCCAGCCCCGGATCGAGGCCGAGGTCGCCTTCGTCCTCGGACGCGACCTCGACGCCGGACCGTGCACCGTCGCGGACGTGCTGCGGGCCACGGAGTTCCTGCTGCCGGCCGTCGAGATCGTGGACTCCCGGATCGCGGACTGGGACATCACCGTCGCCGACACGGTCGCCGACAACGGCTCCGCCGCCGCGTTCGTCCTCGGCACCACCCCGGTGAAGCCGGACGGCGTCGTGCTCGCCGACATCGGCATGGTGATCGAGCATCGCGGCGAACCCGTGGCGACCGGTGCGGGCGCCGCCTGCCTCGGCTCGCCGGCCGTCGCCGTGACCTGGCTGGCGAACGAACTCGCCCGACGCGGCAGCCCCCTCAGGGCGGGGCAGATCGTCCTGTCCGGCGCGCTGGGGCCGCTCGTCCCCGTGTCCGAGCCCGGTGTCCACCGCGCCCGGCTGGAGGCCCTGGGCAGTGTCCGCGCCGTCTTCGAGGAGGAAACCCCATGACCGTCTGCGCCGCACCCCGCCGTTCCGGCGGCCCGTCGTACCCCGGACGCTCCGCCGGCGGGCGCGCGTCCGCGGACCCGCTCACCGTGCATCCCTCCCCGGCCTCGGACGGCACGCGATGACACACGAAGCGATGGCCGAGGTCCTCGCCGACGCCGCCGCGACGGCCACGGCCGTTCCCCAGCTCAGCCGGGACCACGAGTTCGGCCTCGCCGACGCCTACGCGGTGCAGCGCCTCGTGGTCGACGCGCGCGGCCGGCGCCGTACGGGGGTGAAGCTCGGGCTGACCAGTCGTGCCAAGGCGGCCCAGATGGGTGTCTTCGACGTGATCTTCGGCGAACTGACCGAGGACATGGAGACGGAGGACGGAGGACGACTCTCCGCCGCCCGGTTCATCCACCCCCGGGTCGAGCCCGAGGTCGCCTTCCTCGTCCGCGGCGGCGAGGTCACCGGCGTGGCGCCGGCCCTGGAGGTCATCGACTCGCGCTACCGGGACTTCCGCTTCAACCTCGTCGACGTCGTCGCCGACAACACCTCGGCCGCCGCCTACGTCATCGGACCCTGGCGGCCCGCCGGTACGGACGTCGCCAACCGCGGCGTGGTGCTGGAGATCGACGGCCACGTCGTCGAGACCGGCTCCACGGCCGCCGTCCTCGGCGCCCCGCTGCGCGCCGTCGCCACCACCGCACGGCTGGCCGCCGACATCGGCCTGGCACTGCCGGACGAGACGGTCGTCCTGGCCGGCGCGGCCACCGCGGCGGTCCCCCTCACCCCGGGCACCACGGTCGAGGCCCGCATCTCCGCGCTCGGCCGTGTCGGCTTCACCTACAGCACTTAGGAGACACCCGTGGTTGCTTTCCCGGTACACAACTTCACGCGTTGGGTCGCCGACCACGAGCACCTGCTCAAGCCCCCGGTCAACAACAAGCAGATATGGGAGGAGACCGGAGACTTCATCGTGCAGGCCGTCGGCGGTCCCAACGAGCGCACCGACTACCACGTCGACCCGTACGAGGAGCTGTTCTACCAGATCAAGGGCAGCATGCACGTGAACGTCATGACGCCGGACGGCCCTCAGCGGATCGACCTCGGCGAGGGCGACATGTGGCTGCTGCCCCGCGACACCCCCCACTCCCCGCAGCGTCCGGAAGCGGGCTCGATCGCCATCGTGGTCGAACGCATCAGGGAGGAAGGGACCCGGGAGAAGTTCCAGTGGTACTGCCTCGACTGCAACGCGCTGGTGCACGAGGTGGAGCTCCAGGTGCGGGACATCGTCACCGACCTCCCCCCTGCCTTCGACTCCTTCTACGCGAGCGAGGACGCCCGCACCTGCCCCGCCTGCGGCTCGGTCCACCCCGGCAAGTCGGCCCTCTGACAGGAGACCACGATGTTCGACTCGCACTACCTTCCACTGATCAACGGCAAGTTCACCGCCTTCACCGAGGAGACGTTCCCGGCGAACGACGCCTCCACCGGAGAACAACTCGCGGTCATCACCCGGTCGGGCCAGGCCGAGGTGAACGCGGCCGTCGCCGCGGCCGATGCGGCCTTCCCGGCCTGGGCCGCGACCCCGGCAGGTGAGCGGGCGAAGCTGCTGCTCAAGGTCGCCGACTGGCTGGAGGAGAACACCGAGCGTCTCGTCCGGATCGACGCCCACGACATCGGCCGTACCGTCTTCGAACTCCCCCAGGACTACCGGCAGGCCATCGGCCAGTACCGGTTCTTCGCCGCCGCGATCCTCACGCACGACGGCTGGAACAACGTCGTGCCGGGTGGCTGGGCCATCGCCAAACGCGAACCGTACGGCGTCGTGGGGCAGATCATCCCGTGGAACGTGCCGTCCATCATGGTGAGCTTCAAGCTCGCCCCCGCCCTCGCGGCGGGCAACACCGTCGTCCTCAAGCCGGACGAGAACGCCTCACTGTCCACCATGGAACTGGCGAAGTACCTCGCCGAGATCTTCCCGCCCGGCGTCGTCAACGTCGTCCCCGGCTTCGGCGAGGAGGCCGGAGCCGCGCTCACCGCCCACCCGGGCGTCGCCAAACTCGCCTTCACCGGCTCCACCGAGGTCGGCAAGATCATCGCGCACGCCGGAGCGTCCCGGCTCGCGCCCGTCTCCCTCGAACTCGGCGGCAAGAGCCCCAACATCGTCTTCCCCGACATCGACGACCTGGACGCGGTGGTCGACAACACCACCTTCGCCGCGACCTTCTGCAACGGCCAGTCGTGCCTGGCGGGAACCCGTCTGTTCATCCACGACGACATTCACACCGAGTTCATGGCCAAGCTGACCGACGCCTTCCGCAAGATCCGCGTCGGCTCCCCCCTCGACCCGGCGACCCGGCTCGGCAGCCTCGTCTCCCGCAAGCAGGGCGAGCGCGTCATGAAGTACATCGAGTCCGGCAGGTCCGAGGCGAATCTGATCACCGGCGGTGAACGGATCCAGGTGCCGGGCCACGACGCCGGCTGGTTCATCGCGCCGACCGTCTTCGAGACCTCCAACGACACCACCATCGCCCAGGAGGAGATCTTCGGCCCGGTGCTCTCGGTCATCCGCTGGAACGACTTCGACACCATGATCAAGCAGGCCAACGACATCCGCTACGGCCTGGCGTCCGGCATCTACACCTCGAACCTGCGCAACGCCATGCGCACCGCGGACCGGTTGCAGGCCGGACAGGTGTGGGTCAACCAGTACGTGAACCTGGTCGACGGATCACCGTTCGGCGGGTACAAGGAAAGCGGCCTCGGCCGCGAGGTCTCCAAGGAGACCCTGGACATGTACACCCAGCTCAAGTCCATCATGCTGGCCGAGCAGGTTCCCCCGCCCTTCTACGTGTGAAGCCCCTCGCCCCCGCCGCGCGGCCGGCCGCGCGGCGCCTCACCCGGGACACATCGTGACCACACCCAAGAACGGACCGCACACGGCCTCGGCCCTGGCCGTACCCCGCGGGCGGTTTCCCCACGTCCATGTGTCAGGAGACCTCGTCTTCGTCTCCGGCACGAGCGCCCGCCGACCCGACAACACGATCGCCGGCGCCCACGCCGACGAACTGGGCACCACCACCCTGGACATCCGCGCGCAGACCCGGGCGGTGATCGAGAACATCCGGTCCGTCCTCCAGGAGGTGGGCGCGGACCTGGCCGACACGGTGCAGGTGACCACCTACCTGGTCTCCATGAACGACTTCGGCGGATACAACGAGGTCTACGCCGAGTACTTCGACGAGAACGGGCCCGCCCGCACGACCGTCGCCGTGCACCAACTGCCGCACCCGCACCTGCTCATCGAGATCCAGGCCGTCGCCCGACGGAACGGCTCATGAGCGGACTCGTCGACGTGCACACGCACTTCGTGCCGGACGGGTGGCCGGACCTGACCCGTTGGGCCGGGCCCGAGGCACTGTGGCTGCGCGACGACAAGGTGATCATGCAGGGGGCGCGCGAGTTCCGTGCCGTCGACGCGACCTGCTGGGACGCCGGGCGCAGGCTGGCCGACATGGACGCCGACGGTGTCGACGTCCAGGTCGTCTCGCCGACGCCCGCGTTCTTCCACTACGGGAGACCCGCCGGGGACGCCGCGGAGATCTGCCGCATCTTCAACGACCTCGCCCTGGAGATCACCGCACCGGCCGCCGACCGCCTCGTCCCCTTCTGCCAGGTACCCCTACAGGACCCCGACGCGGCCTGCCGGGAACTCGAACGCTGCGTCGCCGCCGGTCACCGGGGCGTGGAGATCGGCAACCACGTCGGGGACCTCGACCTCGACAGCGCCGGCGTGGTGACCTTCCTCCAGCACTGCGCGGCCCTCGACGTCCCGGTGTTCGTCCACCCCTGGGACATGGCATCCTCCCCCCGGCTCGACCGCTGGATGGCCCAGTGGCTGACCGGGATGCCCGCCGAGACCCATCTCTCCGTGCTGTCCCTCGTCCTCGGCGGGGCCTTCGACACGCTGGACGAACGGCTGAGGATCTGCTTCGCGCACGGCGGAGGCTCCTTCGCCTTCTGGCTCGGCCGGGTCGAGAACGCCTGGCACCGTCGCCGTGGCACGGTCGGCACCTCGCAGTACCCGCCCTCGCACTACCTGGGCCGCTTCTCGGTGGACTCGGTCGTCTTCGACGAACGAGCCCTCCGGCTGCTCGTGGACACCCTGGGCGCGGACCACGTCATGGTCGGCAGCGACTACCCCTACCCCCTGGGTGAACGCCCCGCCGGCGCGGTCGTCGCCAACAGCGGCTTCCTGACGGACGAGCAGCGCTCCCTCATCCTGCGGGGCAACGCCGAACGCTTCCTGGCCCGCGCCTGACCCCTTGCCCGGACCGAGCACGCCGTGGCATGCCCAACAGCCGTGCCACGGCGTGCGGGAACCCGCCCGAGGAGCGACGGTGTCATCGAAGGAGCCGGCGACCGGGGCACTTTCGTCCCGGCACTGGTCGAACTGCACCGCCAGGGCCGGCTGCCGTACGACTGCCTCGTCCGCTTCCACGGCCCGGACCGGCTCCACGAGGCGGTGCCCGCCGCCCGGTCCGGACACGTCCTCGAACCCGTCATCCGCTTCACGGACCGAGCGAGGAAGCGCCCCGGGGATTCACCCTGTGCCGGTGCGGCTGTCCCGTGCGGTGTCGTACGCGTCGCGGGCGGCGTCGACGCGGTCGACGTTCGCCTCGGTCCAGTCAGGGGCGACGTCGTCATCCGGAGCCGGCGGTACGGCCGTCCGGCCCCGTCGTGTCACGGTGCCGGCCGGGGAGGTGTCGCGGCCGCGGGCGAGTGAGGCGACGAGGGCGAGGACGCAGGTGGTGCCGAGGCTGAGGAGCGCGCACTTGTAGCCGGTGGTGAGGGCGTCCATGGTGTGCGGCGCGAGGCTGGAGACCGTGCCGGCGTAGGCGGCCTGCTTGGTGGGACCCGGCAGTCCGCTGGTCGCGATGGCCAGCGCGAGCGCGGTGCTGACCGCGTATCCGGCGTTCTGCGCGGTCTGGCGGACCCCGTTGGCGACGCCGCGCCGCTCGGCTGGCACCGAGCCCATGATGGAGCTGGTGTTGGGGGTCATGAAGAGGCCGACCCCGGCGCCGACGGCCAGCAGGCACACCGCGAGCGCGGTGCTGTTCATGTCGGGCCGGATGAGCGCGGACAGCGCGAACAGCCCGGCCGCGGCCAGGACGAGTCCGGCGCTGGAGAGGGCGCGTGCGCCGAAGCGGCCACGGAGCCGGCCCGCGGCGGGGGACGCGGCGGCCATGGCCAGCGCGACGTACAGGACGTGGAGGCCGGCCCGGTAGGGCGGCATGCCGGAGGCGGCCTGGAGGTAGAGCGACATCAGCAGGACGACGGCGAAGTAGGCCATCGCCATGAAGAACAGCGCGAGGTAGGCCATGCTGCGGGCGCGGTCGGCGAACAGGCCCAGATCCACCAGCGGGTGGCGGCGGCGGGCCTGGACGGCCAGGAAGAGGGGGGTGAAGACGGCGAAGAGCGCCAGACCGGCGACGACCGGCACACTGCTC
Source organism: Streptomyces sp. NPDC026672 (assembly GCF_040638185.1). NCBI lineage: Bacteria > Bacillati > Actinomycetota > Actinomycetes > Kitasatosporales > Streptomycetaceae > Streptomyces > Streptomyces sp. NPDC026672. The sequence continues at coordinate 17,757 of NZ_JBEZXS010000024.1, read as the reverse complement.
CAGCCCAGGGCACCGCCCTCGGACAGGGCCAGGATCAGACCGCCGAGCGCGAGGGCCGACAGGACGGCGCCGAGATGATCGAAGGGTTCGCGTTCGGCGCGCGGGGCACCGGGGCGCAGGATCATGCCCGCCCAGATCAGTCCGGCCACGCCGATGGGGACGTTGAACCAGAAGACCGCGCGCCAGCCGAGGCCGGAGGCCAGGGCGCCGCCGAGGGCCGGGCCGAGGACCTGGGCGAGCGCGGCGACGGTGACGTTGACGCCCAGGGCGGTGGGCAGCCGGCGGGCGGGGAAGGCGTCGGTGATCAGCGCGGTGATGTTGCACAGCAGCGCGGCGGCGCCGACGGCCTGCACACAGCGGAAGACGATCAGCCAGGCGATGCCGGGTGCCAGGCCGCACAGCAGACTGCCGGCCGTGAGGAGGGCGGTGCCCGCCAGATACATGCGGCGGCGGCCGATCAGGTCGGCGGCCCGCCCGAAGACGAACACCAGCACCGTGGTGACGAGCATGTAGGACAGCAGGGTCCAGGACGCGGTGGAGGCCGAGGAGCCGAAGTGGCGGCTGACCGTGGGCAGGGCGACGTCCATGGTGGAGGTGTTGACGCCGGCGAGGAACCCCCCGAGCCCGGCGACGACCTGTATCTGCCACAGGCGGGGCGCGGGACCCGTCCCGGACGCGGGGGACCGGGCGGGTGTCCGGGTGAGGGGGGTGGTCATGGCCTTCCTTCCTTGTCCCCGGCGCCGGGGAGCGCCTCCGGGTCGAGATGGGCGAGGAGTGTTTCGCCGATGGCCGTGAGCCGGCCGCGCGCCTCGTCGCTCAGCGGGCCGAGGACGTGCTCGCGCACACTGCGCGCATAGACGGGTGCCGCCTGCTCCACCCGCTCCAGCCCCTCGTTGGTCAGTACGGCCAGCCAGCCGCGCCGGTCGCCCGCCGGCACTTCGCGGCGCACCAGCCCGGCCGCCTCCAGACGGCCGACGGCATGGGTGATCCGGCTGGACTTGGAGTGGGTGATCTCCGCCAGCCGGCTCATCCGCAGCGACCGGTCCGGCGCGCGGCGCAGCCGCCACAGGATGTCGAAGTAGGTGCGCGGGAGGTTCGCCTCGCCCTCCATGTCGGCGTCGAGGCGCGCGGCCACCGCTTCCCACGCGCGGTTGAAGGCGCGGAAGATCCGCAGTTCGTCGGGGCTGAGCCAGCCGAGTTGTTCATCGCTCATCACATTTATTACACTACACGATTGTCCAGTGCTGTAATAAACGGCGCTGGAGTAAACCTCCTCCCGGTGGCCGCCACGGCGACCCCCGCGAAGCCCCCTATGACGAAGGAAAGCCCCTTGTCCGGTAAGACCCCCGCCCTGATCCCCGCGCGGACCGCGCTGGTGCTCATGGACCTCCAGCACTCCCTGCTGGAGGCCCTTCCCGAGCCGGACCGCATCCTGGAGGGCGCCCAGCGCGCCCAGCGCGCCGCCCTGGCGGCCGGCATCCGGGAGGTCCACGTGCGCGTCGCCTTCACACCCGAGGACCACGCGGCCGTGCCCTCCCACAACAAGGCCTTCGCGCCCGTGGCCGAGGCCGGTGCGCTGGCCGCGACGGAGCCGGAGAACGACGTCCACCCCGTGCTGCGCTCGGGCGGCGCGGCGCACACGGTCACCAAGACCCGCGTCGGCGCCTTCAGCACCACCTCGCTCGACCCGTTCCTGCGGGAACAGGGCATCAACACCCTGGTCCTCGGCGGTGTCTTCACCAGCGGCGTGGTCCTGTCCACCGTGCGCGAGGCCGCCGACCGCGACTACCGCCTGCTGGTCCTGAGCGACGTCTGCGCCGACCCCGACCCGCAGCTCCACCGGACGCTGATGGAGTCGGTCCTGCCGATGCAGGCCGACATCCTCGACGTCACCGCCTTCGAGGCCGCCGCCGAAGAGGCAGCCGCCCAGGAGTGACCCACCCGGCCTGCCCCGCCGACCGGCCTGCCCCGCCACCCGGCCCGCCCCCGTCGGGACGGGCCGTGGCGGTGGGGTCGGTGGCGGGAGCTGAACTCCTGCGCCTCCTGCGCCTCCTGAGGCCGTACGCCGGCAGCGGTGGCGGTGGCGCCCCGTGCCTCGGGCAGCTTCTCGCCCTCGACGTCGACGTGGGGCAGGACGCGTTCGATCCAGGCGGGCAGGGCCCACGCACGACGGCCGAGCAGCGCCAGGACCCCGACCGGACGCCGGAGCCGAGCACCTGTGGGTGACCGTCACCAACACCGCCGCGCGCCACAGGACGCACACACCGGCAGGCGGCCGGGGCGGCTTCGGCCTGCTCGGACTCCAGGAACGCATCGAGGCCGTCGACGGCACCCTGCGCGCCGGACCGCTGCCCGGCGGCTGGGAAGTCGCCGCCGCCCTGCCCCTCGCGGGGAAGTGACCCGCCCCCGGGGCGCGCCCGGCACACTCGGGACGACTGCCCGGGCCACCGCGACGCGGCGCGGCCCTGTGAGAGGAACGGCCCATGACCGAACCCCGGATCGACGTCGTGATCGCCGACGACCAGGAACTGGTACGGATGGGATTCAGCCTGATCCTGGGTGTGCAGCCCGGGATCCGAGTGATCGGCGAGGCGGCCGACGGCGTGGAGTGCGTCGAACTCGCGCGCCGGCTGCGTCCCCATGTCGTGCCGGCCGACATCCGTATGCCGCGGCTGGACGGCCTCGAGGTCGTGCGACAGCTTGCGGGGCCCGGGGTGAGCGATCCGATGAACGTCGTCGTGATCACCACCTTCGACCAGGACGACTACGTGCGGACCGCGCTGCGCAACGGCGCGTGCGGTTTCCTGCTCAAGGACGCGTCCCCCGCCCTCCTGGTGGAGGCGGTGCACGCGGCGGCACGGGGCGACGCCCGCGTCTCCCCGGCGGTCACCGTACGGCTCCTGCAACGGTTGGAAGCGGCGGCACCACCGCCCCGGGTCCCGGACGGTGCCGGACTCGGCGAGCGCGAGCTGGACATCGTGCGTCTGGTGGCCGTGGGGCGCACGAACCAGGAGATCGGCGCCGAGTTGTTCCTGTCCTTGTCGACGGTGAAGACGTACCTGGGACGGGTCCAGACCAAGATCAAGGCCCGTAACCGCGTGGAGGTGGCGGCCTGGGCCTGGGAACACGGAGCGGTCCGCGGAACACGGTGAGGCGGCGGCACCCCGGTGACGGCCGGAACAGCGGCACCCCGGCCGGAACGACCGAGCGACGGTCGGGTCAGCCCAATGACGCGCTCGCCGTGCGCAGTTCGTCCAGGGCCGCCCGGAGGTACCCGGCGAACGCGTCGTCGGCACCGTGATCGCCCTCGGACCATTCGGCGTACCCCCGCTTGAAGGCGAGGACGCCCAGTTCGGCCGCGAGAGCCGCGGTCGGGTCGGGGACGCCGCGGGCGATCAGGGCGGCTGTCATCGCGGCCGCCAGGCTGACGGTCTTGAGGGCGTCACGCTCCTGGAGCTCGGCGCTGGCCGCCACGGCCGCCTTCAGCCGGGGGGCGAGCTCCCGGTTCACGGGACCCATCGCGCTCGACGCGCGCTCCAGACCGGCGGCGACCGCCTCCAGCGGACTGGCGTCGCCGGGCGCCTCGGCGATCCCCTCGGTCAGCAGCTTGCTCAGCGTCTCCTGACCGGCCACCAGCAGCTCGCGCTTGTCGGGGAAGTGCCGGAAGAACGTGCTCTTGGTGACCCCGGCGCGCTCGGCGATCTGCGCGACCGTCGTGGCGTCGTACCCCTGCTCGGTGAACAGGTCGACAGCGGCCACGACGAGGCGTTCGCGCGCCCCTGGTTCCCATCGACCCATGGGCCGATCATACGTGATGGGACTCTTGTCCCGTCACCCTGCTAATGTGACGGGACAAGAGTCCCATCACTTGCGGGGAGAGCTCCATGCGCGTCTTCGTCACCGGTGGCACCGGCCTGATCGGCTCCGCCGTCGTCGCCGAACTGCTCGGCAACGGCCACACCGTCAGCTCACTCGCCCGCTCCGACGCGTCCGCACGGGCCGCCGAGGCGGCCGGCGCCGAGCCGCTCCGGGGAGCCCTTGCCGACCTGGACGTCCTTCGTGCCGGAGCCGCCCGGGCCGACGGGGTGATCCATCTGGCGTTCGCCCACGACTTCAGCGGCCCCGCCGCCCTCGCGAAGGCCGTCGCCGAGGAGAGCGCCGCCCTCGCGGCCCTCGGTGCGGAACTCGTCGGCAGCGACCGCCCCTTCGTGACCGTCTCGGGTACGCCCGCCGTGCCGGGCCGCGCCTCCACCGAGGCCGATCCGGTGTCGACCGACGGGCCGGTCGGCGGGCGCGGTCGTGCGGTCACGGCGGCCTTGGGCCTGGCCTCGCGCGGGGTCCGGAGCACGGCCGTACGCATGCCGCGCACGGTTCACCACCGGGGCACGGGCGGATTCGCCGGTCTGCTGACCGACATCGCACGCCGGACCGGGGTGTCCGGCCACCCGGGCGACGGCGCACAGCGTTGGCCGGCCGTGCACGCGCTCGACGCGGCGGTCCTCCTCCGGCTCGCCCTGGAGTCGGCGCCGGCCGGCAGCTCCTGGCACGCCGTGGCCGACGAGGGGGTCAGGGTGCGGGACATCGCCGAGGTCATCGGCCGACGCCTTGGCCTGCCGGTCGAGTCGGTGCCGTCGGAGACCTACGGCCCGCTCGGCCCGATCTTCGCGAACGACCAGCCCTCCTCCAGCGCCCACACCCGGCAGGCCCTCGGCTGGGAGCCGAAGCACCCGGGCCTCCTGGAGGACCTGGAGAACATCCGGCCCTGACCCGGGACCGGAACGAACCGGGCAGTCCCGCTCACGGCGCTCGCGCCGACGGTGAAAGCCCCCCACCCCGATCAAGGCGTAAGCCCCCCCCACCCCCATCAACAGGAGGTTCCGTCATGGTGGCAGTTGTTCTCGGCGCCCGCGGCAACGTGGGTCGTCATGTGGTCGATGGGCTGCTGGCAGCCGGTGAGCGGGTCAGGGCCGTCAACAGAACCCAGGTCGCGGCCTCGGGGCCCGGGTCGGAGACGGCCGTCGCCGACCTGGACCGTCCCGAGACGCTTCCCGCGGTGTTCGACGGCGCCGACAAGGTGTTCCTCTACGGAATGCTCGACCCCCAACGGCCCTACGACATCGAGAAGGTCGTCGCGGCGGCCACCGCCGCGGGCATCCGGCAGGCGGTTCTGCTCTCGTCGGTGTCGGTCCTGGACCCCGACGCCGACCACCCGGTGCCCCGTCTGAACCGCACGATCGAGCACGCCGTCCAACGGTCCGGCATGGACTGGACGTTCCTCAGGCCGGGGACGTTCGCCACCAACACCCGCACCTGGTGGGCCGAATCGATCCGCACCGACAACGTCGTCCGCCTTCCCCGTCCCCTCGCGCAGTCGGCACCGGTGCACGAGAAGGACCTCGCGGCACTCGCGGTGACCGCCCTGACCGAACCGGGCCACACGCACCAGGCGTACACCGTCCACGGTGCCGAGTCCCTGACCCTGCGACGCCAGGTCGAGCACATCGGTGAGGCCATCGGCCGCGCCATCCGGATCGAACACGTCTCGGACGAGGAGGCCCGCGCGGACATCGCCAGGACGATGTCCCCGATCGTGGCCGGGGCGATCGTGGGCCAATGGGCCGCCGCCGACGGCGTCCCGGTCACGACCTCCGCCGTCGTCGAGAAGATCACCGGCGGGCCGGCGCACACCTACGCCCAGTGGGCCGCCGACCACGCCGACGACTTCCGGGGGTGACGGAACGGCGGCGCCACCGCCTCTCGAGAGGCGGTCGCCGTGTCCTGCGGTTCAGGGCTGCCTGGACTCCAGCAGTTCCGCCGCCTCGAGCGCCGCCTCCGCCGCGGTGCGGACATGGCGGCGGGACGCGCGTTCGGCCTCCTCCGGGTCCCGGGCGCGGATGGCGGCGAAGATCTCGTCGTACTCCCGCGCCGAGCCTCCCGCCGCCCCGCGATCGACAGGGACCCCCGCCCCTCTTGTTCAGCTCTCCCGGAACGCCTTCGGACGGGGCCGTGGGCTTTCAGAAGACGGAAGCACACCAGTCATGAACGCGAGACCCGAACTCGACCCGCGCGCGGAGGCGTCGGTCGTCCGCCCCGTTCCGCAGTCGTCCGCATGCGCGGCGTGGCGGCTCCCGGGCCGGAGCCGCGGAACACCGCACGAGGCGTGCTCCCAGGTCGTCAGGAAGTGCCGCCAGTGGGGTCTGCCGGCCGAGACGACCGACGACCTCGCCCAGGTCGCCGTGATCGACCACGGGCGGAGCGCGGAGTCCCCCGCGGAGTCGATGCCGGACGACGAGCACGGCCGCGGACACGTCCTCGTTAAGAGCCTCGCCGACCATTTCGTGTGCAGGGCGGCACACCACGGCATGGTGGCCTGGGCGAGCGTGGCCCTCTCCGCGACCGCCGTCACCCACGGCATCAGCCGGAACGACCACGACAGCTGACGCGCCATGAACGGCGCCGACCGACGTTCCCCCGTCACGAACGCAATCCGCGCAACCGCGTGCCCGAGAGGAGCCGTCGTCTTCCTCAACCGGCCTGGTGGCGGAGCGCGTTGACGCCTCCGGCCAGATCGCCCAGCTCCGCGACGCTCAGTTCCGTCCACTCCGATCGCGGACGTGCGTGCAGGCGCAGGACGAAGTGGCCGGTACGAAACCCCTTCCTCCATATGTCGAACTGGGCCGTGAGGTCGTATTCGTCGTCCGTCGCCTGAACGATTTCCACCGTCGCGTCGGGAGCGACACCCAGGCCGTGCTCGGAGAGTACCGAATGCGGTGCGGTCAGTAGCCGTTGTGAGAACCTCCGGCTCGACCACGCCATCGTCAGAATGTGGGTGTAGCGGTCGATGAATTCCGGCAACTGCGGGGGTTCCATATGCCGCACCCTTCTCCTCGTCCTGCCCTGCCGCTTCTCGGAGGTGGGCAGTGCTGCTCCGAATCATGGAGCCAGAGAAGGCTGATGAAGGTCAATCGGAACACGGTGTGAACGGGCATTCTTATCGGTTCCGGCGGCTGTCGATTTCGGTGCCCCGTCAGGTGTTTCGGTATGTGGCTAGCGGTCTCCGTCACCCCTGACCGTCACTTGGAAAGTGGTCCTGACCAGCACGATCGGGAGTGATCGCGGAGTGATTTGTCGATCGCCGTCACGCGTGATCCAATGACCGGACATGCTCCTGGATCTTGGTGACGGCGGGTCCACCCCGATGGGTGTGCCAATGGCTCCGCCATCCAACCGGGTTGTGGAGTGCAGCCCGGAATCCTTCAAGGCGACTGCCCGGGGCCCGCGTTCGGCCCTCCGGTGGCAGCACGTCGTTCAATTGTTGGGAAGCGCCATGGTCGACACCATCTCCCTCCACGAACGTGGTCCTGCCCTTTCCGCGTGCTGGAAGGCGTTGGAGAAGGCCGCTGCCGGACGCGGTGGATTCGTCGTGGTGCACGGCGAGGCGGGGGTGGGCAAGAGCGCGCTGCTCGACAGCGTGACCGACCGGGCCCGTGCGTCGGGCTTCGACGCGGCCCAGGTCCGTGCCAGTTACGCCGAGCACCACGTGCAGGACAACATCGCCCGCAGGCTCCTGGAGTCGTTGTTCGCGTCCCTGCCGGCGGAGGCGCGGCAGGCGTTGCCGTCCGAGGCCCTCGGCGTGGCGGAAGGGCCCGGGACGAACCCGCCCTGGACCCCGCACGCCCTGGCTCAGGCGACCTGCCAACTGGTCTCCGCCGGCAGCCCCAGGCCCCAGGTGTTCGTGATCGACAACGTGCACTGGATGGACCGCGGTTCCATGGTCTGGCTGAACCTGCTCCTGGAAAGCCTGAGCACGTTGCCGTTGCTCGTCGTCGGCTCCGTCTGCGACGGCGTTCCCGGTGCCGCTCCCGAACTCCTGGAAGAGCTGGTCAGCAGCAGTTCCCGGCTCGTCCAGCTCCGTCCCCTCGGTGAGGAGGCCGTGGGGTCCGTGCTCGCCGACGTCCTGGGCGGACCGCGCGACGCCGAGTTCGTCGAAGCGGCGATGCGGGCGACCGCAGGGAACCCGTTGCTCCTGCACACGCTCGCCCGGCTCCTCGACAGCCGGGGCATCCCCGCCGACGCCGCGTCGGCCCCCGTGCTGGGGGAGTTGTCGGCGGACGTCCTCGCGATGTCCATGAGGGTGCGTACGCGCCGGGTCTCGGACGAGGCGTTCACCATCCTGCGGATCATCGCGGCCCTGGACGGGGACGCGACCGTCCGCAGCGTCACCCACATCACCGGAGTCGACCTGGCGACGGTCGCGGAGAGCTGTCACGCGATGCGCAGGCTGGGCTTCCTCACGTTCGACAACGACAGGATGGCCCTGACCCAACCGCTGGTACGCAACTCCGTGCTGAGCGAGTGCTGCCCCGCCGTCCTCGACGCGGTGCACGCCCAGGCGGCGAGCCTGCTGCACCAGGAGGGCGCCGCGGCCACCACCGTGGCACGGCACATCGTCGGGACCAGCCAGCCCCTCGCCGGAACCTGGGTCGTGAAGACGCTCCTGAGCGCCGCTCACGACGCCAGGGAGCGTGACCTGCCGGATCTTCGTGTGGCGTGCCTGAAGAGGGTTCTGGTCGAGCCGCTGTCCGACGAGGACCGCACGCGGGCGCTCATGGACCTCGCCGCCACCCTGGCCCCCCACGACATGGCCGACGCCCTCGGCCACCTGCGCCAAGCACTCGAACTGTCCCCGCGGGCGGCGTGCGAGTTCGTGGACGTGGACCTCTTCGTCCTCCTCGCCCTCGCCGGGTGCGAGGAGGAACTGACGCTGATCCACCGGCATGCGGACGACGTCCACCGGTCGACCCTGGACAGGTTGCGACGTCTCCTGCATCTGCCGGGCCACGCCGAGCCGGTGCGGTGGGAACACGGGGACGAGTCCGTCCCGCAGTATCCGACGTGCGTGTTCTCGCTGGCGTACGAGGCGCTGGCCGGTACGGTCACGGGCAGCATGTCCGCGCAGGAGGCCACCGCACTCGCGCAGGAGGTCCTCGCCACCCTCCTCGGACGGGGCGCGGGAAGACTGGTCGCCCAACTGGCGGTCGTCAGGGTCCTGGTCGCCGCGGGCCGACTGCGCATGGCGCTGCGCTACGGCGAGGCACTGCGGGACGCCGCGGAGAGCCAGAACGTCAAGCCGCTGCACGCGGCGGCTTCGCACATCCTCGCGTGCGTCCATCACCGGACGGGCGAACTCGGCAAGGCGCAGGCGTACATCGGGGACGGCCTGGCCGCGCTGAAGGAGTGGGATCCCGCCCGTACCACCGTCCTGGAGCGCGAACTCATGTCCCGGGCCGTGCAGTTGCATCTGGCGACGGCCGCCGTGGACGAAGCGGCGGCGATGCTGCGGATGCTGGAGGCCCAGTGCGAGATCTCGCCGACCTCCGAGACGTTCGCGCACTTCGCCACGGCAAGAGCCCGGTTCCGCATGGCGACGGGTGACGCCGACGGCGCGGTGAAGGACCTGGAGGTCGCCGAGGGCGCCCTGGCCGCCGACGGTGCGCGCAACCGGGCCCTGCTCGACTGGCGCCTGGACAAGGCCGTGGCCCTCGGCGGCCTCGGGCGCACGGACGACGCCGTCGCCGGGATCGGCGAACACCTGGCGTCGGCCCGCCGATGGGGCGCTCCGGGTCCGCTGGCCGCTGGAGTCCTGGCCCGGGTCGCCGTCACCGAGGAGGCCGACGCTCCGGCGCTCCTGGAGGAGTTGACCGAGCTGGTGCGCGGCAGCGATGACCGCCTGATGCTGGTGAGGGTTCTGTTCGAGCACGGCAGGGCGCTGCACAGGGCGGGGGAGACCGGCGTGGCCCGGCAGGTTCTGCGGGAGGCCTACGAGTCCTCGACGACGATCGACGACCCTCAGCTCACGAAGGCCATCAGCCGCGAGATCGTCGACATGGGGGGACGCGTCCCGCGCTCCCGCCCCGCGGGGGCGGCCAGCCTGACGGAGTCGGAGCGCAGGGTCGCCGTCCTCGCCGCGCAGGGCAAGAAGAACCGTGAGATAGCCGGACTTCTGTTCCTGCAACTGCGGACGGTGGAAATCCATCTCACGAACACCTACCGAAAGCTGGGCATCGACGGCAGAAGCGCGCTGCCCGCCGCACTCGCCATCGATGCCCAAATCGACGGGAAAGCACGGCCGGCGGGCGACCGGGCCGCCTGACGCCCGGAGAAACAGTCGCACGGGACCGGCGGACGGTCTCCGTATCGGGATCACCCCGTCATGCACGCGATGCCCGCAGGGCAGTTGTGCCCGGCCTCGCGCCCCCATGTCGAGCACGGCATGGTGAACCCTCCGCCCAGGGAACCGAAATGCGCGACACGATGCCGAAACGAGTGGCGACCGCTACCGATAAGAATGCCCCTAGGTAGTCGTCCGCGCATTGACTGGCCTTGACGGATCTGGCTCCATGAACAAGTCGGCGCGCTTCACTCATTGATTGCCGCGCCCCCTGTGAACGTGTTCCAGGATTCCCGTCCGTGTGCGGCACGGCCGATACCTGAGGTAGTCGAACCATGAAATTCCGGCCGCAAGCCCTGGCCAAGCTCCAACAGCCCACGAAGATGGACGCCCCGATCCAATTGGCGCTCCCGCGCAGCCTGATGTCGCTGACCGCGGTGGCCCTGCTCGTCGTCGCGGGAGCCGTGTGGGCCGTCACCGGCGCCATCTCCCGCCAGACGACGGCATCGGGGATTCTGACCCATGCCGGGGGAAGCGTTTATCTGCAGAGCCCCTATGCCGGCCAGATCACCAGCGTCTTCGTCGTTCCCGGCTCGGTCTTCCCGGTGGACACTCCGCTGTTCACCGTGCAGAGCGGCGGTCGTGTCGAGACCGTCCGGGCCGTCACCGGAGGTCGCCTGATCAGCTCGGCCGGAAGCGTCGGGTCGGTCGTCTCCCGGGGCACCGAACTGGCCGTCATCGAACGGATCGACGGCGCCGGCGACCCGCTCGTCGCGATGGTGTACGTGCCGCAGGCGTCGGCGGGCCTCATCCACATCGGAAGCCAGGTGGACCTCACCGTCGCCTCCGCCCCCTCCACCCAATTCGGCGTACTGCGCGGGACCGTTCAGTCGATCGGCCAGTTCCCCCAGACGGAGGCCCAGGTCACCGACTTCCTCGGCGACCGACAGCTCGGACAGCGCTTCACCGCGCACGGACAGCCGTTCGCGATCACGGTGAAGATCGCCTCCGGCTCGACCACCAGCGGATTCACCTGGTCCACCACGGCGGGCCCGCCGTTCCAGATCGACTCGCGCACCCTCGTCAGCGCGGCGATCCACCTGCCGCCCATCAAGCCCGTGAACTGGGTGGTGGCCTGAGATGTGGGGACGGCCCATCGGACGTCGCCGCGGTACCGGACCGGGCGGACGGGTGAAGACCGAAACGGTCCTGCAGATGGAGGGAGTCGAGTGCGGGGCCGCGTGCCTGGCCATGGTGCTGCTCCACTTCGGCCGCCACGTTCCGCTGGAGGAACTGCGCGTCGCCTGCGGCGTCTCCCGGGACGGCGCCAAGGCGTCGAACATCATCAAGGCGGCGGGGGAGTACGGGCTTGAGGCCAGGGGCGTCAGGACCGAACTCGACCGCATCGAAGCCGGGCAGCTCCCCGCCGTCCTGTTCTGGGAGTTCAACCACTTCGTCGTCCTCGAAGGCGTGAGCCGGCGGCGGGGCAAGGACGTCGTCCACCTCAACGACCCGGCGTACGGACACCGTTCGGTCTCCGCCGCGGAGTTCGACGAGTCCTTCACCGGTATCGCCCTCGTCCTCCGCCCCGGCCCCGGGTTCCGGCCGGGCGGCCGCCCCCCGGGGCGCCTGGTCGGTCTGTCGAGCCGGCTGCACGGCAGCGGTCTGCTGCTCGTGTGGGCGTTCGTGGCCAGCCTCCTGCTGGTGGTGACGGGCGTGGCGCTCCCCGCCTACACCCGCGCCTTCGTGGACACCGCGCTGGTCGGCCACGACCTGTCGATCCGCGTGCCGTTCTTCGTCCTGATGACGGCCACCATCGTCGCGGCGGCCCTGCTCACCGGGCTGAGGGAGTCCTTCCTGCTGCGCCTGCGGATCGTCAGCGCCACACTCGCGAGCTCCCGCTTCCTGCAGCATCTGCTGCGGCTGCCCATCGGCTTCTACGCGCAGCGCAGCGCCGCCGACATCACCAACCGCATGCAGTCCAACGACGCCGTCGCCCTGACACTCGCGAACGACCTCTCGGCCGTCGCGATCAACGCGGTGGTGATCGTGCTGTACGCGGCACTGATGTGGACGTACAGCGCGTGGCTCACCTGTCTGTGCGTCGCCGTGGCCGCGGTGAACATCCTCGCGGTACGGCTCACGGCGAAGGCCCGCGCCGACGGCGTCAACCGGCTCACGGCCGACCGCGCTTCCTTCCTCACCACCTCCTACAGCGGCGTCCAGCGCATCGAGACGCTGAAGGCCACCGGGGCCGAGGACGAGCACTTCCGCAGGTGGTCCGGCGAACACGCGAAACTCGTCTCGGGCCAGCAGCAGGTGGACACCCCGATGGCGATGCTCGCCGTGGTGGTGCCGACACTGGCGGCCCTCAACAGCACGCTCATCCTTCTCCTGGGGGGCCTGCAAGCCGCCGCCGGACACATCTCCGTGGGTCTTCTGCTGGCCTTCCAGGCCCTGGTCACCGCGTTCACCGCTCCTATCGGCCAGCTCACCAACGTGGCAGGGCGGGTACAGGACTTCGCGGTGCAGCTGACCAGGCTGCGCGACGTGGAGAACTTCCCCGCCGTCGAACGCCGGCCGGTCGCCGACCCGAAGCGGTCGCCGCGCAGACTGACCGGACACCTCATCTTCTCCGAGGTGACGTTCGGCTACAGCCCGCTCGCCCCGCCCCTGCTGCGCGCGCTGTCCTTCTCCGTGGGGCCGGGCGAACAGGTCGCGCTCGTGGGAGGTTCGGGCAGCGGGAAGTCGACGGTGACGCGCCTGCTCTCGGGCCTGTACGAACCGTGGACGGGCGACATCACGATCGACGGAACACCACGGCACGAGATCGACGACCTGGTGTTCGGCTCGTCCGTCGCCTTCGTGGACCAGGACATCTTCCTGTTCGAAGGAACGGTCCGCGACAACCTCACCCTGTGGGATCCGTCCGTACCGGACGACGACGTCGTGGCCGCCCTGAAGGACGCGCACGCCTACGACTTGGTGTCGGCCCGTCCCGGAGGCATCCACAGCAAGGTCGAGGAGGGCGGGCGGAACTTCTCCGGGGGACAGCGCCAGCGGCTCGAGATCGCCAGGGCCCTGGTGCGCAATCCCGCGCTCCTGGTCCTGGACGAAGCCACCAGCGCGCTGGACGCCGAGGTCGAGGGCCGGATCACGGACAGTCTGCGGCGCCGCGGGTGCGCGATCGTCGTGGTGGCCCACCGCCTGAGCACGATCCGCGACAGCGATCAGATCATCGTGCTGGAAAAGGGACAGATGGTCGAGAGCGGCGAGCACGAGGAACTCATCTCCGCGGCAGGGCGGTACTCCCAGCTGATCAGGGAGCACTGATGGAGCTGACACGGCTCGACCACACCAGGAACGCTCCCCGCGAGCTGAGCGCCCTGGCCGACCTGGGCCAGGAGACCGATCGCTCCGTCCACCGGGTCTCCCTGCACGAGCAGGGGACGCTGTGGCTCGTGAGGTCAGGGGAACTCGACCTCTTCGTCGTGGAAGGGCATGACGGCCCTTGGCACCACGTGGGCCGCGTCCCCTCGGGAACCGCCTTCCTGTCCCCGCCGCCCGGCCTCGGCCCCGAGCTCGTCGTACGACCGCTGCCCGGGTCCAGGCTCTCCAGGATCCCCCTGCACGAAGTGTCCGCCGCGATCGGCCCGCCGGGGGAGAACGAGCCTGCCCTGGAGGCGCTGACCGAGGGCATCGGCCGGGGGCTCTCCCTCCTGATGGGCTTCGTCCGCGAGGGACTGCCGCCCCAGGAGTTCGAGACGCTGGAGCCCGGCACGGAGGCCGCCCTCGCCGATAACCTGTGCGCCCGCCCGGTCGACGGCCCGGTCTGGCTGGAGGTCGTCTCCGGCGAGGTCCGCATCAGCGACGACCAGGACGCGCCGGGCTTCACCCGGGGCGAGATCCTCATACTGGGCAGGCGCGACTGGATCACCGCGACGACGGCCGCCCGGGTACGCGTGCACACGCTGCGGGACTTCCCCGACCCGGCCCGGCTGTGGCCCGTGGCACGGCTCCTGGAGGACCGCCTGCTCCGCATGGGCGGCCGTGCCGTCGAGAGGCGCAGACAGCACGAGGAACGCCGGATCAACGCCGGCCGGAAGGCCAACCTCGCGGCGGCGGCACAGGCCGATCGTCTGCTGGGCGGAGCCCTCGGAACGAGCGGACACGCCCTGTCCCGGCTCGTGCTGCCCGACGAGGACGCGACGACCGCGGCCTGCCGGATCGTCGCCCAGGCCATGGGCATCGACGTACCGCGGCACGAGACACCCGCGCCACCGCTGCAGACGGGCCCCATCGAGCAATGGGCGCGGCACTCGCGCCTGCGCAGCCGGGTCGTCGCGCTCGACGGCAGGTGGTGGCGCCGGAACATCGGCCCGCTGATCGGCCACGTCGCCGAGACCCGCGCCCCGGTGGCCCTGCTGTGGCGCAGGGGCGGGTACGAGGCGGTCGACCCGGTGTCGGGGTCGGTGACCGTCGTCGACAGGCGGACCGCCCCCGTCGTCGCGCCCCAGGCCGTCATGCTGTACCGGCCGCTGCCCGAGGGGCCGATCGGGAAGCGGGCCCTGGTGCGCGCCGGTCTGCGCGGCGCGGGCGGCGACATCAGGGCCGTCGTCGTCACCATGCTGATCGCCGTCGCCCTGAGCACCCTCGTGCCGGTGGGCACCGGCATCGTCCTGGGGCGTTTTGTGCCGAACGCCGAGAACACCATGATCATTCAGGCTTCGGCCGTCATCCTGATGGCGGTCGCGGCCTCGGCGGCCTTCGGCATCATCCAGAACCTGGCGCTGCTCCGGCTGGAGGGCCGCTTCGAAGCCACCCTGCAGACCCTGGTCTGGGACCGGCTGCTGAGGCTGCCCGCGGGATTCTTCAAACGCTGGTCGACCGGTGAGCTCTCGCGGGCCGCCCTCGGCGTGTCCGACATCCGCGCCACCCTCATGGGGATCAGCTCCTCCGTCCCCTATCACGCCGCCGTCGCCCTGGTGAACTTCGGCGTGCTGCTGTGGATCAGCGTTCCCCTCGGCCTGCTCGCCGCGGTCTTCGCAGCCGTGGGCATGGCCACGTTCGCCCTGCTGGCCAAGGCGCAGATGACCTGGCAGACCAAGTCCCTCCTCCAGGGATACCGGCTGACCGACAAGGTCTTCCAGATGCTGCGCGGGCTGCCCAAGCTTCGGGTCGCCGCGGCCGAGGGCAGGGCCTACGCGGACTGGGCGGCGACCTTCTCGCAGCAGAAGGACATGCAGAAGCGCATCGGCCGCCACCAGAACGCCATCACGGTGTTCAACGCGGGCTTTCCACCCCTGTGCCTGCTGGTGTTCTTCGTGACGACGTCGAACACGCCCGACGCCATCTCGATCCCCGGATTCCTCACCTACAACGCGTCCCTGACGCTGATGCTCACCTCCCTGGCCCAGGTGACCGGCGGCATCACATCGGCCATCGCCGTGATCCCGATGTTCCTGCGCCTTCAGCCGATCCTCACCGAACTCATGGAGTCGTCGGACAGCAGCACGGCCCCCGGTGAACTGTCGGGCGACATCGAAGTCAGCCACCTCACCTTCGGATACGCCAGGAACCTGCCGCCCGTCCTGGACGGCGTCTCCTTCCGGGTACGGCCCGGTGAGTTCCTCGCGGTCGTCGGCGCGAGCGGATCCGGCAAGTCGACCCTGCTGCGTCTGCTGCTCGGCTTCGAGAAACCGGACGCGGGGACGGTGCTGTACGACGGGCAGGACCTGTCCTCCCTGGACAGCGGCGCCGTACGACGGCAGTGCGGTGTGGTGCTCCAACAGGTGCAGCATTCCAACGGATCCATACTCCAGGCGATCACCGGTGGGCTGAACTACTCACTGGACGAAGCCTGGGAGGCCGCCGAACTCGCCGGTCTGCGCGAGGACATCGAAGCCATGCCGATGACCATGCACACCTACATCGGCGACACCTCCACCCTGTCGGGAGGCCAGCGGCAACGGCTCGCCATCGCGCACGCCCTCATCCGCCGGCCGCGCATGCTCTTCTTCGACGAGGCCACCAGCGCGCTCGACAACGCCACCCAGCAGATCGTGACGAGAGCCACCAAGCAGCTGAAGGCCACCCGCATCGTCATCGCCCACCGGCTGTCCACGGTCATGGACGCCGACAAGATCATCGTCCTGTCGCAGGGGCGCGTGGTCCAGTACGGCCCTCCGGGGGAGCTGCTGGCCGACTCCGCCGGGCTCTTCCACCAACTCGTCCACCGCCAGATGCAGTGAAGGAACCACACGCATGAACACACGAAGACGGTACGGACACCTGTGCCGGCTGCTCGCCTGCTCGGCCCTGCTCGTCGGGTGCGGCTCGCAGACGGGGCGGACCGGTGGGGCCGGTCACCCCTCGTCCCCGGTCGTCACCGACGCTCAGGCGGTCGCCGCCGTACGGGCGTACGAGCAGGGCAACAACAAGGTGAACGCGGCTCTCGACCCGCCGGGCCTCGCGGCCGTGGAGACGACACCGCTGCGCACGTCGAGCCAGGCGCTCATGACCGTCAGCAGGACGCTGCACCAGAAGATCCCGCACATCACCCATACGAAGACGGAGGTCTTCGTACCGTCCGGGACGGGCCGGACCACATGGTTCCTGTCCGTCTCGCAGCGCGTGGTCGGGGGTGTGCCGTCCACGCAGCCCACGTACAACGTCTTCGTCAGGACGGGACCTTCCGGCTCCTTCCGGGCGGCCTACGCGCTGACGCCCATCCAGCAGGAGCAGGTCGGGCCGTTCGCGCTCGACGCCGCCGGCGCGGCGATGTCCGTGACGTCGGCCGACGACCTGCTCCTCGCACCCGACAAGGTGGGACGGGCCGTCACCGAGCACTACGTGCGGGGGCTGTCCGGCAAGGACGCGTTCCTCCCCAGCACCGCCCTCGACGACGTCCTGGGCAACGGTTACGTCCTCGGACGCAAAGTGCTCGGCGAGCGCGGCGTCACCCTGACGAGGAACGTACGCTCCGACCTCCCCGAGACCTACGCCCTGAGGACCACCGACGGAGGCGTGGTCGCCTTCACGGCCATCACCGTCACCGATCACCTCACGGCGAAGAACGCCAAGTCCAAGGCCACCCTGCGCGCGGGGAGCAACGACGCGGCTCTGTTCGGCAGACCCGGTGGAGCGCAGGCGGAGAAGTTCACCATCGACCGCCTCGAAATGTTCATGACGTACATCCCCCTCGCCCGATCGGGCGGCAAGGCCAAGGTCCTCGCGTACAGCGAGGCCCCGATTTCCGTCGTATGAGAGAGCCCTCCGAGGCTCCGGCACTGAAAGGACACCACACCATGGCAGCGGAAGAGAACCCGGAGGCAGGGGCCGAGGAGATCCGGACGACCGGCGAAGAGCCGGCCCCGGAGGGCGGCCCCGGAGACGAACTGACCGCGGAGGAACTGGACAACGTCGACGCCGGCGACGGCGGACAGGTGTCCTACCCGCCTTACCTGTAGAACGGAGGAGGGCCGGGGGGGCCCCCCCGGGGGGGGGGCCCCCCCCGGGGGGGACCGACCCGACCGCCCCCCCCCCCCCCCCCCCCCACCCCCCCCGCGGGGACGCCCCGTGGGGGT